>NZ_LDSL01000240.1 GCF_001476815.1 Pseudacidovorax intermedius
GGCCAGAAAAATTAGGAAGGAGCGGAGTGGCGCGCAGCCGCTCCGAAGCAGAAGTGCCAACCAGCCGTTGCCTCTCCAAGAGGGGCGCACCATGATCGTGGGCTACGCGCGCGTGTCCACCGAGGAGCAGAACCTCGACCTGCAGGTCGCCGCCCTTCGCGCGCAGGGTTGCCAGCGCATCTACACCGACCAGGGCATTTCCGGCAGCTGTCGCGACCGTCCCGGGCTGGACGAAGCGCTGGCGCAGCTCGCGCCCGGTGCGAAGCTGGTGGTGTGGAAGCTCGACCGGCTGGGCCGCTCGGTGCCGCACCTGATCACGCTGCTGGACGATCTGGCCCGCCGCGGCGTGCGCTTCCACTCGGTCACCGAGCACATCGACACGTCCTGCTCAGGCGGGCGGCTGCTGTTCCACTTTCTCAGCGCGCTCGCGGAGTACGAGCGTTCATTGATCTCGGAGCGCACCCGCGCGGGCATGGCGGCCGCCAAGGCCCGGGGCGCGGCGCTGGGTCGTCCGCGGCGGCTGTCGGCCGAGCAGGCGGTGACGGCGCTGCAGATGGTGGATGCGCGGCACATGGCCCTGCCCGAGGTGGCCCACCAGCTGGGCGTGCATCGGCGCACGGTGGAGCGGGCGCTGTCGCGGCTGCGCCGGGAGGAGGGCGGCCGGCTGCCGCTGTTTTTGCCGACGGCGGTCGGGGTCTGATGCACCGCCGCCGCGGGTGGCCAAGCGCAGCACGGAGGCCGGTACGCTGGCCTCAGAACTCGGTATGCAGCCGCACCGAGCCCACGTGCACCGGCCCGCGGTCGGCGTTGTCACCGGGGTTGCGGATGCGCTGCCAGTCCAGCGTGACCCACAGGGCGCGCGCCAGCTGGAGGCTGTAGAACAGCTCGACCACGACCTCGGGCCGGTAACGCAGCGCGCCGTCGCCCAGGAAGGTGCCGATGCCGCCCGCCGCCAGGAAGGCGCGGCGCGGGCCGGAGAGGCCGTTGCGCGCCGCGGCCAGGCCCACGGTGTCCTGCGCACGGCCCCAGGCACTGCCCTGCAGCAGCGCGCCAGCGGAGGTGGAACGGTCGATCTCGGTGAAGGCGTAGGTCTCGGTCAGGCCGTCCGCGCGGCTCCAGCGGGCGAACACGCCCAGGTCCTGCGTCACGGCCTGCTCCAGGCCCAGGCCGATGCCGCGCTTGCTGCGCTCCGGGCCGCGCACGGCGTCCAGGTCGGGCGCGGTGCCGGTGGCGGCGGCCAGGCCCAGCGCATCGTCGAAGCGGGCCATGCGCGCCCGGTTGCGGAACAGCAGCAGCCGCAGCTTGCCGGGCTGGCCGTCCAGGCGGTGGGCATGTTCCAACTCCAGCTGGTCCCCGAAGCGGCGCAGGAAGCGCGGGTCCAGCGGCTGGCCGTTGGGCTCGTAGGGCTGGATGAAGCGGCCGGCGCGCACGGCCCAGTCGTCGTCATAGCGCTCCAGCACCGCGCCCCAGGAATAGCCGCGCCCGTCGGCCGCATAGTCGAAGGCGCCGTAGGTCATGAAGGACCAGTTGAGGAACTGGGTGCGCGGGTCGTGGCTGTAGGCATTGCCGTCGAACACGTCCAGCACCGACAGGTTGCCGGTCGTGAGCACCCAGCGGCGCCGGTCCACCGTGCCGGCCAGCTGGGTCAGCCCGGCTTCGACGGCCTCCTGCGCGCCGCCCTCGTTCCACGTCTGGCGCAGGAAGAGGCGGGCGCGGTAGACGCTCAGGTTCGGCGTGGCGGAGCGGGCCATCTCGCCGTTGGTGAAGCCGCCCAGGCCGGTCAGGCCGGACAGCGGCACGCCCTGCGCGCCTTCGACGTTCAGGTACAGCTCGCCATTGCGCCAGGGCCGGCCGCCGAGCATGGCGGTGCCGGTGAAGGAATAGCTCAGCGCCCGTTGCGTGCCCAGGCTGTCGGGGCCGGAATAGGCGGCGGGAAAGGCCGCCTTGTCCTGCCAGACGTAGGTGGCCTGGAAGGCGGTGGTCCAGTCGGCGGGCGGGGCGGCGCCGCCGTCGGGCGCCTCGGCGCGGGCCGGGGCGGTGGCGGCGAGCGCACCGGCGAGGGCCAGGGCTGCGGCGGCGGCGCGCCGCCGCAGGCGCGGAGGGCGCTGCGCGTGCGACGCGAGGAGTGCCGAACGTGAAGGCGACGGGCGGTATGCGGGAAGGCGAAGACTCATTTCGACGTGGACGGCGCGCCCAGTTGCAGATCGGCCACCAGCCGCGCCTTGCGGGCCCGCGCCTGGGCCACGGCCTCGGGCTCGACCTCCCAGTCATGGCCGGTGTGCCACAGCCCGGCCAGCGTGGCGAGATGCAGGTAGCGCACTTGGCCAGGGGGGCCATCGACCGCGATGGCGCGCGGCGGCTCGCCGTCCGCCGCGAAGTCGAGCACGTGGGCGCCGGGCGCCAGGCGCAGCCGCAGCAGGGTCGAGGGCAGGGTGTCGGCCGCAGGCTGGCCGTCCACGCGCACGGTGAGGCGGGCCGGACCGTCGCTCCAGTTCTGCCGCACCACGTACACCGTCAGCCGCTGCGGGTCGGCGGGGAACTGGTGGGCCGCCTCGTCCTGGGCGGCATCGGGCAGGGGCCCGTCGATGCACGGCGTGTGGCGGCCGTGCAGCAGCGGGTTGTGGAAGCAGTAGGGGCCGGCGGCCGCAGCCTCGTCGGCGGCGGGGGCCGCGCAGCCGGCCAGCAGGCCGGCGCCGGCGAGCGTCAGCAGCGCCGCTGCGGCGCGGGGATGGGCGCAAGGGTTCATGGGGCGTCTCCGTTGGTCGTGCGCAGCGGTGGTGGTCGAATTCGAGTGGCCGCGAAGCGGCACGCGAGGTTGTTTCACTTCAGCGCAGCCGAGGTTTGCCAACCGCCACCCAGTGCCTGGTACAGCGCCACGGTGTCGGCCAGCCGTGCGGCCCGCGCCTGCTGCGCCGCCAGCAACGCCTGCTGCAGGTTCTGCTGCGCCAGCACCAGGTCGGCCTGGGCGGCGGCGCCCAGTTCGCGCTGGCGCTGCACGGCATCCAGGCTCTTCTGCGCGGCGGCCTGGGCGGCGGCGGTGGCGCGCAGCGTCTGCGCGTCGCTGACGATGGCCTGCAGCGTGTCGGCCGTGTTTTGGAAGGCGGTGAGCACCGTGCTGCGGTACTGTGCCTCGGCCTGTTCGTAATTGGCCTGCGCGGCGCGCTGCTGGTGCAGCAGCGTGCCGCCGTGGAAGACCGGCTGCAGCAGCGTGCCGCCCACCGACCAGAAGCCGCTGCCGGTGCGCAGCAGCTGCGAGACGCCCAGGGCCGAGCTGCCCAGCGTGGCATTGAGCGTGATGTTCGGCAGCCGCGCGGCGGTGGCCACGCCCACCTGGGCGGCGGCGGCATGCAGCTGTGCCTCGGCCGCGCGCACGTCGGGCCGCTGCTGCACGAGCTGCGAGGGCAGGCTCACCGGCAGTTCGGCGGGCAGCCGCAGGCCGTCCAGCGCGAACTGCTGCGGCAGCGGATCGCCGGGCAGCCGGCCGGTCAAAGCCGCGAGGCGGGTGCGCTGCGCGGCCAGCTGCTTTTCCAGCGGGGGCAGGGTGGCCTGCACCTGGGCCAGCGCGCTCTGCTGCGCGGCCACGTCGGCGCCCCCGATCTGGCCGGCGGCATGCTGGCGCTCGGCCGCGGCCAGCAGGCGGGACGCCAGGTCGACCAGTTGCCGCGTGGCGTCGATCTGCGCGCGCAGCGAGGCTTCCTGGATGGCGGTGCCCACCACGTTGGCGACCAGCGTGGTGTAGACCGCCTCGCGCTGGAAGCGCTGCACCTCGGCCTGCGCGTCCTGCGCCTCCACCTGCCGGCGCAGGCCGCCGAACACGTCGGGCGTGTAGCCGATGCTCAGCTGCGCCGTGTGCAGGGTGTAGAGCGTGACGTCGCCATCGGCCAGCGGGCTGGAGAGCGGGCCGGCGGTCTTCTGGCGGGTGGAGGCCAGGCTGGCATCCACCGTCGGCCAGAAGCCGCCGCGCTGGGCCAGGGCGCCTTCCCGCGCGGCGCGCAGAGCGGCTTCGGCGGCCTGCAGGTCGGGGCTGGCCTGCAGGGCGCCGTCGACCAGCGCATCCAGGCCGGGCGAGCCGAAGGCCGTCCACCAGCGCGAGGTCACGGCCTGGCCCAGTGCGAAATGCTGGGCCTGGCCGGCGGGGCCGGGCGCGTCGGCCGTCTGCGCGGGCAGGCTCGCGGTCGCCAGCGCACCGGCGGCCGGGGCGGCGGGCGCGTGGAAGTCGGGGCCGACGGCGCAGCCGGCGAGCAGCGCGGCGGCGGCACCGGCCAGCGGCAGGGCCCATCGCCGCAGGGGCGTGGCATGGAACGGGCGGCGCAGGGCGGTCATGCGGAGGTCTCCGTGGCGGGGGCGCCACCGGTGGCGGGCGCGGGCAGGCCGGCATCGGGCGCGGCGGCCGGGCGGCGGCGTTCCAGGCGCGCTTCAACCAGGTGGTACAGGGCCGGCAGCAGCGCCAGCGTGAGCACCGTGGCGCTCAGCAGGCCGCCCACCACCACGGTGGCCAGCGGGCGCTGCACGTCGCTGCCCAGGCCGGTGGCCAGCATGGCCGGCGTCAGGCCCAGGGCGGCCACGGTGGCGGTGGTGAGCACCGGCCGCATGCGGCTGCGCGCGCCTTCCATCACCGCCTCGCGCAGCGGCCGGCCTTCCTCGCCGCGCAGCCGGTTGATCTGCGACAGCATCAGCACGCCGTTGAGCACCGCCACGCCGAAGAGCGCGATGAAGCCCACCGCGCTGGACACGTTGAGCGTCATGCCGCGCAGGTGCAGCGCCGCCAGGCCGCCCAGCATGGCCAGCGGCACGGCGGCCAGCACCAGCAGCGGCTGGCGCAGGTTGCCGAAGGCGCCGAAGAGCAGCAGGAACATCAGGCCCAGCGTCATCGGCAGAATCAGCGCCAGCCGCGCCTGCGCGCGCTCCAGGTTCTCGAACTGGCCGCCCCAGCGCAGCTGCACCTGCTTGGCGTCGCCGGCGGTGGCCTGGGCGACGGCGGCCTGCGCGTCCTTCAGGAAGCCCGCCAGGTCGCGGCCGCGCACGTTCAGCCGCACGATGATGTTGCGCTGGGCCATCTCGCGCACGATGACGCTCTCGCCCGACACGGTGGCGATCTTCGCGACGGCCGACAGCGGCACGCGCTCGCCGGTGGCGGACTTGAGCGTCAGGTTGCCGATGGCGTCCACGCTGGCGCGCGCCTGGTCGGGAAAGCGCACCGTCATGTCGTAGCTCTTCTCGCCCACGTAGAGCCGGCCGACGGGCGTGCCGCCGATGCCGGTGGCCACCAGGTCGGCCACGGCCGCAGCATTGATGCCATGGCGCGCGGCGGCGGCGCGGTCCAGCTCGATCTTGAGGTTGGGTAGCGGCGGCTCCACGTCCACCGCAACGTCGGCCGCGCCGGGCACCTGGCGCAGCGTGTCGGCCACGCGGTTGGCCACGGTGCGGATCTGCGCCAGGTCCTCGCCGAAGACCTTGACGGTGAGGTCGCCGTGCGCGCCCGAGAGCTTGTCCTGCACGCCGTCGATCATGGGCTGCATGAAGCCGACCGAGAAGCCGGGCATCTGCGCGAAGCGTGCGGCCATTTTGGCGATGAGCTCCTGCTTGGTCATGCCGGACGCCCACTCCCGGTAGGGATGCAGGCCCACGCTGGCCTCGATGTGCGAGGGCGTCCAGTAGTCGGTGCCGTCGTCGTTGCGGCCGGTCTGCGTGACGATGTACGACACCTCGGGGAACTCGAGCGTGGCGCGGCGCAGCTCGCCGGCCATGGCCGAGGCCTTGGCCAGGGTGATGCCGGGCGGCATCTGCACCTGCAGCCAGAGCGAGCCTTCGTCCAGGTAGGGCAGGAAGTCGTGGCCGGTGGTGGCGAAGAGCAGCACCAGCGCCACCGCCGCCACCGCGCAGGCCGCCAGCACGCCGCGCGCATGGCCCACCGTGCGCGTCAGGAAGCGG
>NZ_LDSL01000241.1 GCF_001476815.1 Pseudacidovorax intermedius
CAAAGCCGGTTCCGCGGGTGCTCTGGCATGGCCTGCTCCGCGGCCATTCGATCAGAAGGGCTGCGCCGGTTTCCATGCCCTGGGGGTGGCGCGCAGCGCTAGGGAAACTGCTGTGCCGGGCGGGCACCGCACAACCGGCGGCCCGTTCGCGCATCGGAACCCGCGCCGGCCACGCCGGCAATCCCCCGCAATCGACGTAGGAATCGATTGACAAAGGTATAATCCACGCTTCGTCTCGGCAAGAGCGACAGCAGCACCTCCGGACCCTGGCCCACCGATGCCCGAGCGCACGACCGGCCTTCTTTCTTCCGCAAGGGCTTGCATTCCAAATGTTCGCCCCCCCATCTTGCCTGGCGTGCCGGCAGCGCGGTCCCCGCGTTCGCACCGGCACTCTCTCGCCGCGCCGGCCTGACGGCGCCTGTTGATTCAATTTCTTTCTGTCGGGTCCTCACGGGCCCTGGGGTCCTATGCCTGTTCAAAAGTCCGGAAAGACGACGACAACCGCCGCCGCCAAGCCCGCCGCCAAGACCAAAACCTCGGCCGCCGTGGTCGCGCCTGTGAAGGCGACGACCACCTCCCCGGCCAGCAAGTCCGCCACGAAAGCCAAGTCAGTGCCCGCCACGAAGTCTCCCGCCAAAGCCGAGAAGGCCACCGAAGAACTGAAGAAGACGACCGCCAAGGCCGCCGTCGCCGCCACCGGCGACGATGCCGTCGTGCCCGCCAAGAAGAAGCCGGGCCGCCCGCCCAAGGCCGCCGCCGACAAGGAAGGCGCCGCCACCACCGGTGCCAAGCGCGGTCGCAAGCCCAAGGCCGCCGCCGCCGAGGCCAAGGACGTCGAGGAGGATTTCTCCGACGTCGAGGCCGAATTCGCCGAGGAAGAGACGCCCGAGCCCGAGGCCGCCACCACGGCCACGGTCGAGAAGGCCAAGCCGCTGCGCATGAAGATCAGCAAGGCGAAGGAACGCGCCTTGATGAAGGAATTCGGCCTGGACGAGACCGTCCTGTCCGAAGAGGACATGGCCAAGCGCCGCCAGCGCCTGAAGACGCTGATCACGCTGGGCAAGACCCGCGGCTACCTGACGCAGACCGAGATCTCCGACCACCTGCCCGACAAGCTGGTGGACGCCGAGACCATGGAAGTCGTGGTCACCATGCTCAACGACATGGGCGTCGCCGTCTACGAGACGACCCCCGACGCCGAGACGCTGTTCCAGAACAACGTCACGCCCACGGCCGCCACCGTCGAAGAGGCCGAGGAAGAGGCCGAAGCCGCCCTGTCCACCGTGGACAGCGAATTCGGCCGCACCACCGACCCGGTGCGCATGTACATGCGCGAGATGGGCACCGTGGAGCTGCTGACGCGCGAGGGCGAGATCGAGATCGCCAAGCGCATCGAAGGCGGCCTGCAGGACATGATGGCCGCCATCAGCGCCTCGCCCGCCACCATCGCCGAGATCCTGCGCATGGCCGCGGACATCCGCGAGGGCAAGGTCGTCATCTCCACCGTGGTCGACGGCTTCTCCAACCCGAACGAGGCCGACGACTATGTGGCCGAGGAAGACTTCGACGAGTTCGACGCCGAGGACGACGACGACGGCAACGGCGGCTCCAAGGCGCTGACCAAGAAGCTTGAGGAAATGAAGAACGAGGCGCTGTCGCGCTTCGACAGCATCGCCTCGCTGTTCGAGAAGATCCACAAGATCTACGACAAGGAAGGCTACGGCACGCCGGCCTACCAGAAGGCGCAGCAGTCCCTGTCGGAAGAGCTGATGACCATCCGCTTCACGGCCAAGACCATCGAGAAGCTGTGCGACATGCTGCGCAGCACGGTGGAAGACGTGCGCAAGAAGGAGCGCGAGCTGCGCCGCATCATCGTGGAGAAGTGCGGCTATCCGCAGGAAGACTTCATCCGCGACTTCGGCGGCATCGACAAGAACGGCAACCGCGTGCAGTCCAACCTGCTGAACCTGCAGTGGATCGAGAAGCAGTCGTCGGCCGGCAAGCCCTGGAGCGCGGTCATGCAGCGCAACATCCCGCCGGTGCAGGAGCTGCAGCAGCAGCTGACCGACATCCAGTCGCGCGTGGTGGTGCCGCTGACCGAGCTCAAGGAAATCAACCGCCGCATGAACGCCGGCGAGAAGTCCTCGCGCGACGCCAAGAAGGAGATGATCGAGGCCAACCTGCGCCTGGTGATCTCCATCGCGAAGAAGTACACCAACCGCGGCCTGCAGTTCCTGGACCTGATCCAGGAAGGCAACATCGGCCTGATGAAGGCGGTGGACAAGTTCGAATACCGCCGCGGCTACAAGTTCTCGACCTATGCGACGTGGTGGATCCGCCAGGCCATCACCCGCTCGATCGCCGACCAGGCGCGCACCATCCGCATCCCGGTGCACATGATCGAGACGATCAACAAGATGAACCGCATCTCGCGCCAGCATCTGCAGGAGTTCGGTTTCGAGCCGGACGCCTCGATCCTGGCCGAGAAGATGGACATCCCCGAGGACAAGATCCGCAAGATCATGAAGATCGCCAAGGAGCCGATCTCCATGGAAACGCCGATCGGCGACGACGACGATTCGCACCTGGGCGATTTCATCGAGGACACCAACAACACCGCGCCGATCGAAGCCGCCATGCAGGCCGGCCTGCGCGACGTGGTCAAGGACATCCTCGACTCGCTCACCCCGCGCGAGGCCAAGGTGCTGCGCATGCGCTTCGGCATCGAAATGTCCACCGACCACACGCTGGAAGAAGTGGGCAAGCAGTTCGACGTGACGCGCGAGCGCATCCGCCAGATCGAGGCCAAGGCGCTGCGCAAGCTCAAGCACCCGAGCCGCTCGGACAAGCTGCGCTCGTTCATCGACACGCTGTAAGCGCGGCCTACGCGCCCTGCTGACGCGGCGCCCGCGGCCCACGAAGGCCGGGGCGCCGTTTTTCATTGGGCCGCGCCGCCCGCGGCGCGGCGTGGCCCCGCAACAAGAGACCGAGAAGGACAGAGACACGATGAATCCCGATGCCGACCGACTGTGGCGCGCCCCGCGCTGGGCCCTGGCCATCCTGCTGGCGGTGCTGGGCATGCTGGGGCCCTTCTCCATCGACACCTACATCCCGGCCTTTTCGGGCATCGCGCGCTCCATCGGCGCGACGCCCACCGAGATGCAGCAGACGCTGTCGGCCTACCTGTTCGGCTTCGCCTTCATGAACCTGTTCCACGGCGCGCTGTCGGACAGCTTCGGCCGCCGGCCGGTGGTGCTGTGGGGCCTGCTGGTGTTCACGCTGGCATCGCTGGGCTGTGCGCTGTCGCAGACCATCGGGCAGCTGGTGTTCTTCCGCGCGCTGCAGGGGCTGTCGACCGGTGCGGGCATCGTGGTGTCGCGCGCCGTGGTGCGCGACATGTTCCCGCCCGCCGATGCGCAGAAGGTGATGGCGCAGATCACCATCTACTTCGGGCTGGCGCCGGCCATCGCGCCGATCATCGGCGGCTTCCTGTTCGTGCATGCCGGCTGGCACAGCATCTTCTGGTTCCTGGTGGCCGTGGGCATCGTGCTGCTCGTGGCCAACTGGAAGCTGCTGCCCGAGACGCTGCACACCAGCCAGCGCCAGCCCTTCGCCGTGCGCGACCTGATGCGCGGCTATTGGCAGCTGTGCTCCGACCCGCGCTTCCTGCTGCTGGCGCTGGCCAGCGGCGTGCCCTTCAACGGGCTCTTCCTCTACGTGCTGGCAGCGCCGTCCTTCCTGGGCGAGCACCTGGGCCTGGCGCCGACGCAGTTCTTCTGGTTCTTCATCCTCAACATCGGCGGCATCATGCTGGGCGCCTGGGCCAGCGGCCGCATGGCGGGCAAGGCCAAGCCCAAGCGGCAGATCCGCGACGGCTTCGTGGTGATGCTGCTGACCTCGGTGGTCAACGTCATCGCCAACGCGCTGCTGGTGCCGCAGGCCTGGTGGGCGCTGTGGCCCCTGGCGGTGTTCGGCTTCGGCTGGGCGCTGATGGTGCCGGTGGTGACGCTGCTGGTGCTGGACCTGCACCCCGCGCGGCGCGGCATGGCCTCGTCGCTGCAGGCGGTGATCGGCTCCACCGCCAACGGCGTGGTGGCGGGCCTGATCGCGCCGCTGGTGATGGATTCGCCGATGGCCATGGCGCTGTCGTCGCTGCTGATGATGGGCGTGGGCCTGGTCGCCTGGACGTGGCTGCACCGCCGCTGGCCCGAGATCGGCCGCGACACGACCGCCGTGGCGGAGACGCTGCCCGTCGAGGCGACGACGAAGCTGGAGTCGTGAAGATTCAGCTGCTGACGCGCACCAGGGCCTCGATGGCCAGCGGATAGCCCTTCACGCCCAGCCCGACGATGATGCCGCGCGCCGCCGGCGAGATGTAGGAATGGTGGCGGAACGATTCGCGGGCGTGCACGTTGGAGATGTGCAGCTCGATCAACGGCACGCTCGCGCCCTTGATGGCGTCGTGCAGCGCGATGGAGGTGTGGGTGTAGGCGCCCGGGTTCATCACCACGCCCAGCATGCGACCGGCGGCCACTTCGCGGCCGGCCTCGTGGATCCAGTCCAGCAGCACGCCCTCGTGGTTGGACTGGCGGCATTCGACCTCCACGCCGAGCGCGGCGCCGGCCTCGGCGCACATGCGCTCGACGTCGGCCAGGGTTTCATGGCCGTACTGCGCAGGCTCGCGCGTGCCGAGCAGGTTGAGGTTGGGGCCGTTGAGGACGAGGATCTTCTTCATGCAGGGTCTCCGGACGATGCGCCGTGGAAAAAAGGTGCGGCATCTTAAATAAGGCGGCCGCGGGCAGACGACTGGCCCGTTCCGGCTACGCGCCCTGACGGACGGCCGCTCAGGCGCGCGGCCGCAGCAGCTTGCCGGTGGACGAGGCGCGCGCCAGCAGACGGCCCGCCTCGTCGAAGAGTTCGGCCTCCAGGAAGACCACGCTGCCGCCCCAGCGGATCACCCGCGCCTCGGCCTCCACCGGCGCCACGCGCACGGCTTCCAGGAAGCTGGTCTTGATCTCCAGCGAGGCCAGGCCCACGCCGGGCTCGCGCGAGAACACGGCGAAGGCCATGGCGTTGTCCAGCCAGGCGGTGACGAAGCCGCCCTGCACGACGGTGCCCTCGGTGTGCGCGAACTCGGCGCGCGGCGCGAAACGCACCCGCGCACGGCCCTGGCCGTCGCTGGCGAGCAGGCGCTCGAAACCGATGGCGCGAAGCAGGGGCTGGGTGTGGAGTTCGATGTCGGTCATGGGTCGATGCGATGCGATGCGGGAAGGCCGGTGGCGGACGCCGGAGGGGCAGCATAGCGGGCGGTCTGGGGCACGGCGTGTCGCGGGATTGCCTGGGCGCTGGCACACGAGGAGGCCGGGCAAGCGCCATTGGCGGCGTGGCCCGCACCCATCAAGACGCACGACCGCCGCCCGTCAGCGGGGCTGCAGGACCGCTTGCATAGAATCCCGCCCCAGACCTGCGCGGCCCCGCTGCCGCGCTTCGCCCGCGCACCCTCTCCGCTTCATGACCCCACCCGCCCCGCAGCCGCGTCCTGGCG
>NZ_LDSL01000242.1 GCF_001476815.1 Pseudacidovorax intermedius
TGATGTTCCAGATGGGCGGCATCGGGCCCATGTTTGGCCAGCTCGGCTTCTTCCACAAGTTCGCCGGCAAGGACTACGAGGACAAGCGCCCGCGCGACCGCTACGTGGCCGAGTCCAAGCGCCTACTGGGCGTGCTGGACAAGCACCTCGCGGGCAAGGACTGGGTGCTGGGCAGCGACTATTCCATCGCCGATATCGCCATCTTTCCGTGGGTGCGCAACCTCGTGGGCTTCTACGAGGCGCGCGAGCTGGTCGGCTTCGGCGAATTTATGCAGGTGCAGCGGGTGCTCGACGCCTTCGTGGCGCGTCCTGCCGTGGCACGCGGGCTGAACATTCCGCCCGCGCCCGCCAAATAGGAGGCCCGGCGCCGTTCAGCGCCAGTGCAGCCGACGCCGCACCACGGGCCGGCTGATGGCGGCGATGGCCAGGCCGGCAATGGCGGCCGAGGCGATCAGCGCGAAGGACTTGGACACGACCAGGCCCTTCACCGGCCGCCGCGCGCCGTCCTCGCGCTTGCGCGGCGGCGGGCTGACCGTGACCGACACCGGGTCGCTGGCGGGGAAGGACTGGGCGATGCCCTCGTCCAGCGTGTCCTCGTCGGGCTCGCGCTTCTCGGGCGGCGCCACCTTTTCGGCCGCCTGCGGGTCGGCGGCAGTGGGAAAGCGGAAGGCGTCGGGCGGGGTGGTCTTGTCGTCCTGGCTCATGGGGGCTCCTCGTTCCATGGGGTGTAGAGAACCCGCGATGCGGGCTGGCGGGCCAGCCTAGCGCGCCCGCCTGCGCGGACTGTGGGACCACGCCGCGAATCGGGTAGGAACAGCGTCGCCTTCACAGGCGCTGACGGTGCACGCCCGCGCTGGCGGCCCGCAGGCGACTGCACCGCCGAGGTGCGCTGGCTATAGTTCCGCGGCTCGTTCATCCACACCCCCACCATGCCGACGGAGACACCCATGCGCATCTGGCAGAAACCCATCTCGATCGAGGAACTCACCCGCAGCCACGTGGGCACCGTGGGCCAGCATCTCGGCCTGGAGTTCGTGGAGATCGGCGACGACTACATCGTCGGCCGCGTCCCGGTGGATGGCCGCACCATCCAGCCCTACGGCATCCTGCACGGCGGCGTGTCGGTGGTGCTGGCCGAGACGCTGGGCTCCTGCGGCGCCCACTATTCGGTGCCCGAGAACGAGCGCACCGTGGGGCTGGACGTCAACGCCAACCACCTGCGCGCCGCTTCCAAGGGCTGGGTGACGGGCACCGCACGGCCGGTGCACCGCGGCCGCAGCACGCAGGTCTGGCAGATCGAGCTGCGCGACGACGAGGGCCAGCTGACCTGCGTCTCGCGCCTGACCATGGCGGTGCTGCAGCCGCGCTGAGCCCGCCGGCGCGCGGCCACCGCCCGCGACCGCGACCGCATCCCTCACCACAACAACACTCCGAGGAGAGATCCATGAGCCTTTTCCAGTGGCGCGAAGTCGCCATGACGGGCAGCACCGTCGTCGCGCCCGATGAGCGCCTGTCCTGGCCGCAGACCGGCGCCATGGGCGTGCAGCACGTCATCGCCATGTTCGGCGCCACCGTGCTGGCGCCCATCCTGATGGGCTTCAACCCCAACGTGGCCATCCTCATGAGCGGCCTGGGCACGCTGCTGTTCTACCTGCTCACCGGCGGGCGCGTGCCCAGCTACCTGGGCTCGAGCTTCGCCTTCATCGGCGTGGTGATCGCCGCCACCGGCTACGGCGGCCAGGGGCCCAATGCCAACCTGCCGGTGGCGCTCGGCGGCATCATCGTCTGCGGGCTGGTGTACTTCGGCATCGGCCTCCTGGTGCAGGCCGTCGGCACGGGCTGGATCGAGCGCTTCATGCCGCCGGTGGTCACCGGCGCGGTGGTGGCCGTGATCGGCCTCAACCTGGCGAGCGTGCCGATCAAGAACATGGCGGCCGGCAACTTCGACAGCTGGATGCAGGCCATGACCTTCCTCTGCGTGGGCCTGGTGGCGGTGTTCGCGCGCGGCATGCTGCAGCGCCTGCTGATCCTGGCCGGGCTGCTGCTGGCCAGCGTGGTCTATGCCGTGCTGGCCAACGGCCTGGGCCTGGGCAAGCCGCTGGACCTGTCGGGCGTGGCGGCCGCCGCGTGGCTGGGCCTGCCGGCCTTCACCGCGCCGCGCTTCGAGGCCAGCGCCATGCTGCTGATCGCGCCCGTGGCCATCATCCTGGTGGCCGAGAACCTGGGGCACCTCAAGGCCGTGACGGCCATGACCGGCCGCAACCTCGACCCGCTGATCGGCCGTGCCTTCATGGGCGACGGTCTGGCGACCATGGTCAGCGGCGCCGCGGGCGGCACGGGCGTCACCACCTATGCCGAGAACATCGGCGTGATGGCCGCCACGCGCATCTATTCCACCGCCGTGTTCGTGGTGGCCGCCGTCATCGCGCTGGTGCTGGGCTTCAGTCCCAAGTTCGGCGCGCTGATCCAGGCCATTCCACTGCCGGTGATGGGCGGCGTGTCCATCGTGGTGTTCGGCCTGATCGCCGTGGCCGGCGCCAAGATCTGGGTCGACAACCGGGTGGACTTCTCGGACAACCGCAACCTGATCGTCGCCGCCATCACGCTGATCCTGGGCACGGGCGACTTCACGCTCCGATTCGGCCAGTTCGCGCTGGGCGGCATCGGCACCGCCACTTTCGGGGCCCTGCTGCTGTGGGCCATGCTGGGCCGCGGCGCGAACGCCCGGTCACATTGAGCCCTCTTGCGCGGCACCGCGCCACGGTGCCGCGCCATTAAACTTCGAAGGTTTCGCCGGCCTGGCGAAACCTTTTTTCTTTTCATCCCCCTCCTCTTTCCCCGTCCTCGATGGCCGATGCCTCCGCCGCACGCGCACGCGCGGTTTTCGAATTCAAGAGCGCCACGCTGCCCCTGGTGGCCGTGATCCTCAAGACCGCCGATCTCGCCGTGCTCACCGCCGCGCTCGACGCGCAGCTGGCCGACTCGCCCGACTTCTTCGAGCAGGAGCCGGTGGTGATCGACCTCTCCCAGCTGCCCGAGGAAGAGGCCGCGGCCAGCATCGACTTCAAGGCGCTGCGCGCCATCCTCGCGCGGCACCAGACCCAGCCCGTGGCCGTGCGCGGCGCCGATGCGCGCCATGCGCAGGCCGCGCGCGCCGCCGGCCT
>NZ_LDSL01000243.1 GCF_001476815.1 Pseudacidovorax intermedius
GGGCGGGAATACGCGCTGCACCCGTCCATGACGGCCATGGCGCGCCTCTTCGGGGCCGGCCAGGCGGCCGTGCTGCTCAACGTGGGGCCGCTGGTGGTGCCGCTCACGCGGGCGCAGTACGCCGGCGTCAACCGCAGCACCTACCCGGTGCCGCCCAAGCTCTTCTCGCACAACGACCAGCAGTCGGTGTGGCAGGCCTCGTCGCCGGAAGGCGCCACCATCGGCTGGGGCGGCAACATCGCCGACGAGTTCCTGTCGTCCAACGGCAATGCGCTGTTCACCTGCATCTCGGTGTCGGGCAACGCGGTGTTCCTCTCGGGCGACAACGCGCTGTGCTACCAGGTGGGCACCGGCGGGGCCGTCAGCATCTCGCCAGCACGCAGCGGCGGCAGCACCTTCGGCTCGCGCAAGGTCAATGCGGCCATGGCGCAGCTGATCCAGCAGGCCCGCAGCCACACGCTGGAGAATGAGTACAACCGCGTCACCGCCCGCTCCATGGGCGCCGCCGACACGGTCAACAGCGCCATCGGTGCGGCCTATGCCAGCGGCACCTTCCCGGCCGGCAACAGCCTGGCGGACCAGCTCTCGATGGTGGCGCGGCTAATCCGTGGCCGCAGCACGCTGGGCGCGAAGCGGCAGGTGTTCTTCGTGTCGCTGGGCGGCTTCGACCTGCACGACAACCTGATCGCCAACCACGGCGGCCTGCTGGGCCGCGTGTCCGACGCCATGGCCGCCTTCCAGGCGCAGATGGACAACATGGGCCTGGGCAATGCCGTCACCCAGTTCACCGCCTCCGACT
>NZ_LDSL01000244.1 GCF_001476815.1 Pseudacidovorax intermedius
TTCTGCATGATTTCGGCACACCACCTCGCCACCTCGGCGTCGAGCTCGCCGTGCGGCACGACGGCGTTCACCATGCCCATGTCCAGTGCCTGCTGGGCGGTGTAGCGGCGGCACAGGAACCAGATCTCGCGCGCCTTCTTCTCGCCGACCACGCGGGCAAGGAAGGCAGTGCCGAAGCCGGGGTCCACCGAGCCGACCTTGGGACCAACTTGGCCGAAGACGGGCCCGCGTGGTCGGCGAGAAGAAGGCGCGCGAGATCTGGTTCCTGTGCCGCCGCTACACCGCCCAGCAGGCACTGGACATGGGCATGGTGAACGCCGTCGTGCCGCACGGCGAGCTCGACGCCGAGGTGGCGAGGTGGTGTGCCGAAATCATGCAGATGAGCCCCACGGCCATCGCGATCGCCAAGCGCTCGTTCAACGCCGACTCCGATTCCATCCGCGGCATCGGCGGCCTGGGCATGCAGGCCCTGAGCCTCTACTACGGAACAGCCGAATCGCACGAAGGCGTGGCGGCTTTCCTAGAGAAGCGCAAGCCTAACTTCCGCAGCAAAATCTGATCTTCGGCGTCTGGTTTTCGGCGGTAGAGCGAAAGAGGGGCGGTCATCGCGAGATGGCCCCCCCTTTTGCTTTGGGGCCGGCCCACTCGCGCAAGGCAGGCCGGCTGCCGTCAGATGCTCGTCACGAGTTCCGGCACGGCCGTGAACGGGTCCGCCTCGAGGCCGTAGTCGGCCAC
>NZ_LDSL01000245.1 GCF_001476815.1 Pseudacidovorax intermedius
TGCGTGCGCTCGTGCTCAGCCCCTTGTTGCGCTGCGTCTGGTAGAAGTCCTTCCACGTCTTCGTGCGCGCCGCCGACATCGCCGCGGCGTACAGCAGGCGCCGACTCTCAGGCCAGCCCTTCTTCGACAGGTACCGTTGCCCCCTCTTCTTGCCCGAGTCGTTCGGGCGAGGGTCCAGCCCCGTGAAGGCGACCACCGCGTCGGCACTGGCTGTCGGCATGCGCCCGAAGATCATCACCAGCAAGGAACCACAGACTGGTCCCAGCCCGGGCACGGACGTGATGTGATCGAACGCTTGGCGGCTCGCCGGATCGGCCCGGATCTCGCCCTCGATTGCCTCGTCGATGCGCTGGATGGCTTGCCGCAGCGCCTGGAGCACCGGCTCGTCCACGCGCGCCAGG
This sequence comes from Pseudacidovorax intermedius, assembly GCF_001476815.1. Classification (GTDB taxonomy): domain Bacteria; phylum Pseudomonadota; class Gammaproteobacteria; order Burkholderiales; family Burkholderiaceae_C; genus Xenophilus; species Xenophilus intermedius_A. The sequence continues at coordinate 402 of NZ_LDSL01000245.1, forward strand.
GCCTTGTTGTGAGCGCTGGCCTGCGCCAGGGCGCTGCGCTGGCGAACCAGCGTGGCGCGGTGAGCCAGCAGCTCGCGCAGAGCCACTTGGCTGGCGGTGAGTGGCTGCCACGGCCGCAGCTTCGAATGTTCGTTGCAAACGTAGCGCGCCAGCACCAGCGCATCCATCCGGTCGGTCTTGCCGCGCTGGCCTACGGACTTCGCATAGTTGCGCACATCCAGCGGGTTCAGCACATGCACACGCAGGCCTGCAGCGTGCGCGGCCAGCGCCAGGGGTGCGTGGTAGCGCCCGGTGGACTCCATGCCCAGCACGCTCGAAGGCGGCACTGCGCGCAGCAGTTGGGCAATGCCAGAGGCTGTGTTGGCAAATCGGCGCACGCCGGGCTTTCCATGCTCCGCGACGTCCAGATGGGCGCTGGCGACATCCACGCCTACGAACGCAGTAGCCGGATGAGTCTTCATTGCGCAAAATACGAGCGCCGGGATGTGCCTGCTGTCGGCGTGAGCTTGCAAGAATCGGGGATCGTTGCTGCACAGCGCGTGCAACGTCGCCAGGTTCCTTATCGACGCTCGGCGCAGGGATGGGGTGATGACTCAGGGTGTCGGTCGGTTGGGTCTGAAGCAACCGCCGATGCTTGTCGATGTCCCTACATCCCGGCTCCTCGCCCTTTCTTACGGTTTGGTTGATGGGAACCAAACCATACAAGCTTGTCGAAGGGCGTTGACGCCCCATGCCCCGGCTTCGACAGGCTCAGCCCGAACGGTCTTCTATGGACCGACCCGTGCCAGCTTGCACGGCGCGAGGAAGGAAAGTGACAGCGTCATTCGTGCCAACGCCTACGCGACTGACTGGCTTTTCGAAGGACGCCAAAGGGAAGCACCACGCCCGATCACCCTGGAGCCGGCCCCGGCCCGCCCGGCCACCCAGCCTCACAGCGTCCCA
>NZ_LDSL01000246.1 GCF_001476815.1 Pseudacidovorax intermedius
TTCCATGTTGTTACTTTGGCCGAATTTGCTTGCAAAACAATCGGCGGATTCAAACCTGAAGTGCAACACCCACGCTTTCAGTGAACGGGGTCTCCCCTTCGCGGATTGCGCTGCTCTAGGCTCGCTGTTCACTCCTCCCTGAAGGGGCTGGCTTCGCCAGCCTTCCACATCGCTGACGCCTACGGCCCGGCCTCTAGCTTTGTGCCTGCGCGCTTCGCTTGCGTGCGGTCTGCACATCAAGGCGGCAGTTACCTTGTCCGGCCGTCTCCCCTGATTTCATTACCTCGCTGGCGACTTTAGCCCGCGGCCGTGTGCCGTCAAGGCGCGCAGGGCCATGTGCTTTGCTACGCCTGCGGGCCGCACCAACCCTGCACTTGTTTCCTTGACGGCCCCCGTCTGCGCGCTTCTAACCGGCGCGGGCGATGAACTCAGGAAAGAGGGTGGCAACAGGGCCAACCGGGTTCCTCGTGCCGACCGTGCCGAACAGGTGTCGAAGGCCAACAACCGACTCGGAACGCCGCCGCCTTCGTAGCGGCTCCGGCGGTTCGCGCTTGTACGTCACGAAGGATGGTTTACCGACACGCCCCCCGGCTTCGCTAGGGAGCAGCCACGCCATGCCTCACCACGTCGCCGCAATCTGCGGCAAGAAGCGTTCTCGCTAGTCGTTTGGGTGTTGGCCTTGCCAGTGTCAGGGCGCAAGCCGGTTCCCGACGCCAAAGGCGACGCCGAGAACGCCCCCCGACTTCCGCCTTCAGGCGGCCGACCGCGACATCGGCGCGGCGTGGAAGAAGACCAGTGAAACCGCGCGGCCCTACGTGTCCGTTTCCTCGACGACTCTTCGTTCTCGGCGGCGGTCTGTGCCCGCCTGATCGAGAACGAGGACAGCATGCACGACCGGAGTGGGTCGTGCAGCAAGCCCAAGGCGACCTGACGG
>NZ_LDSL01000247.1 GCF_001476815.1 Pseudacidovorax intermedius
GTTCCAGGTCTTCCAGCGAGGCGTCGTCGTCCGCGCCGCGGAAGTAGCCGCGCAGCAGGTGGTAGCGCGCATCGCGCGCTTCCTGCGCCAGGCGGATCACGCGCCGCATCGGCACGCCGACCAGGGCCAGTGCATGGCTGGCCAGCATCAGCGAGCCTTCGACCGTCTCCGGCACCACGGCGGTGGCCCCGGCGCGCTGCAGCTTGGCCAGCTCGTGGTCGTCCTGCGTGCGCACCACCACCGGCACCGTCGGCGCATGGGCCCGCACGGCGGCCAGCACCTTCAGGGCGCCTGGCACGTCCAGGTAGGTGATCGCCACCGCGCTTGCGCGGCCCAGGCCGGCGGCCATCAGCGCCTGCGGTCGCGCGGCGTCGCCGAAGACCACCGAGTCGCCCGCCGCAGCGGCCTGGCGCACGCGGTCGGGGTCCAGGTCCAGCGCCATGTAGGGAATGCCTTCGCGCTCCAGCATGCGGGCCAGGTTCTGGCCGCAACGGCCGTAGCCGCAGATGATCACGTGCTCGGCGGTGTCGATCATCTTGCGCTCCAGGCTGGTCACCTGCCGCGCCTGCTGCATCCAGTCGCTGGCCACCAGCTTGCGCACGCTGGCCTCGCTGTCCATCCCGATGAAGGGCGTGGCCCGCATCCACACGATCATCGAGGCCAGCACCCGGTCCCCCAGCCCAGGGGGCAGCCGTCCGCACCCCTTGGCCAGCGACCG
>NZ_LDSL01000248.1 GCF_001476815.1 Pseudacidovorax intermedius
CGCTGCGCCGCAGCGCCACGCCGCCGCCGCGCACGGCCGCGCCCGCCGCCCCGGACACCGCCGTGGCCGCGGCCCAGTTGCCCACCGTCACCGTGCAGTCCGAGGCCCCCGGCGAGACGGCCACCGGCCACGTCGCCGGCAACGTCGCCCGGCGCAGCGCCACGGCCACCAAGACCGACACGCCGATCCTGGAGACGCCGCAGTCCCTGTCCGTCGTCACCGCCGACCGCATCGAGGCCATGGGCGCCCTCACCCTGCGCGACGCGCTCGGCTACACCCCCGGTGTCGGCGTCGCACCCTACGGCGCCGATTCGCGCTACGACTGGATCACCGTGCGCGGCTTCGATGCCTACAGCCCCGGCTTCTACCTGGACGGCCTGCCGCTGCGCAACAACGGCAACTTCGGCGTCTGGAAGACCGACAACTACGGCGCCGAGCGCATCGAATTGCTGCGCGGCCCGGCCTCGGTGCTCTACGGCCAGGGCAACCCCGGCGGCGTGGTCAACGTGGTGAGCAAGCGCCCCACCGAAGAGCCGGTGCGCGAACTGCAGCTTCAGCTGGGCGACCACCAGCGCCGCCAGGTCGCGGCCGACTTCTCCGGCGCGCTCAACGCTGATGGCACCCTGCTCTACCGCCTGACCGGCGTGGCGCGCGACGCGAAGCTGCCCGACGGCCGCATGCCCGACGACTACCAGTACATCGCGCCCGCCTTCACCTGGCAGCCCAGTGCCGACACCCGCCTCACGCTGCTGACCCAATTCAGCCGCACCCGCGCCGGCACCTACACCCGCACCGCGCCCGCCTACGGTTCGCTGCTGCCCACCGCGGCCGGCACGCGCATCCCGGCGGACCTGTACCTGAGCGACCCGACCCTCAACCGCTTCCACCATGAGCAGCAGATGGTCGGCTACCAGTTCGAGCACCGCATCGACGGCACCTGGACCGTGCGCCAGAACCTGCGCGGCGCCCACCTCGACCTGGACTACCGCCAGGTCTCGCCCGACGCCTTCATCACCGTCGACCCGGACAACCCGCGCGACCCCGCCAACTTCCGCACCCTGTCGCGCTCGCTCTTCTCCAGCCGCGAACGCACCTCGGCCTTCGCGCTGGACAACCAGATCGAAGGCGACCTGCGGCTGGGCGACTGGCGCCACCAGCTCATCGCCGGCCTGGACCACCAGCGCACCCGGGTGGACCAGGTCAGCCGCAGCGGCGGCACGGCGCCCTCGCTGGACCTGGCTGCGCCCTTCTACGGCGGCGGCCCCACCGAGCCCGCGCCGCCCTACCTGGACGGCATCAACCGCCTGACCCAGACCGGCCTGTACGTCCAGGACCAGATGAAGTGGCGCGACCGCTGGGTGTTCAACCTGGGCGGCCGCTACGACTGGGCCGAGACCACCAACGACGACCGCGGCAGCGCCACCCGCACCACCGTGAAGGACCACAAGGCCACCGGCCGCGCCGGCGTCGTGTACCTGATGGACGGCGGCTGGGCGCCCTATGCCGGCTACACCCAGTCCTTCCTGCCCACCAACACCGTGGACCCGGCCACCGGCCAGCCCTTCGCGCCGGAGACCGCGCGGCAGTACGAGGTCGGCATCCGCTACCAGCCGCCCGGCCGCCGCCAGAACTTCAGCGCCGCGGTGTTCGACCTGCGCCGCAACAACTACATCAGCTACGACGCGATCACCTTCCTGCCCCAGCAGCGCGGCCAGCTGTCCGTGCGCGGCCTGGAACTGGAAGCCACGGCCGAGCTCATGCCGCGCCTGAACCTGGTGGGCTCCTACACCTTCATGCCGCGGGCCGTCGTCACGCAAAGCGTCAACCCGTCGGAGATCGGCAGGCAGGCCAGCGCCGTGCCCCGACACCGCCTGTCGCTGTGGGTGGACTACCGCTTCGACAACGGTGTGCGCGTGGGACTGGGCGCGCGCTACAACGGCAGCACCCGCGGCGAAGGCGAGCGCGCGCCGGCACCGGTGCCGGCCTACACGCTGTACGACGCCCTGCTGGGCTACGACCTCGGCCGCTGGAACCTGGCGCTGAACGTGCGCAACCTGAGCAACCGCAGCGCCATCAGCAACTGCACGTCCTTCGCCTGCTACTACGTCGCGCCGCGTTCGGTGGTGGCGAGCGCGACGTACCGGTTCTGAGGCGGCGTCAGGGCCAGGGCGGCGGCGGCTCGGGCACGTCCTCGGCGGGCGGCCGGCCCGCCGGCCGGTGCGCCGCAGCCTTGCGTTCGGCCCGGGGGCCCTGGCCCGTCCAGCGCTGCACGGCGCGGCGCAGGCTGCGTGGGCTGCCGTAGCCGGTCTGTTCGGCCACGTCCTGCATGGAGGCGCGGGTGCCGCGCACCAGTGCCAGGGTGCGCAGCCGGCGCTCCTCGGCCAGCAGACCGCGGTAGGTCAGGCCTTCCTCGAACAGCTTGCGGCGCAGGGTGCGCTCGGTCATGTTCAGCGCGCCGGCGATCTGCGCGAAGGTGGGCACGGCGGCGGTGTGGCGGCGGATCACCTGTGCCACCGCGGCGCCGTGGTCCGTCAGCGCCTGGCGTGGACTGGCCTGCTCCAGCACCTCGCGCATGCGCAGGGCCACGCAGGCGTCGGCGCTGTGGACGGGCAGCGCCGGCCCCACGCCCAGCCGGTGCAGGCCGGCATCGAACTTCACGCGGCAGCCGAAGACGCGGTCGAACACCGACGCGTCCGCCGGCCGGGCCAGCGCCAGGCTGACGCTGCGCGGTCGGAAGTCCGTGCCCAGCACCTGCCGCGTCAGCGACTGCAGCGCGGCCAGGGTGTAGGCGACCAGAAAGGGCTCCACGTCCGTGTCGCCGTGGCGCGGCTGCACGACCATGCCGAATTCGCCATCGACCCAGGCCTCCTCCACGGCCAGCGGAAAGCCGGCACTGCGGTGGAACTCGGCCAGCAGCCGGAACATGTCGTGGATGTCGGCGCTGGCCATCATGCCCAGGCCCACGTGGCCCAGGGAGACCACGCCCAGCCGGCCACCCAGGCGCAGCGCTTCCTCCAGCGACAGCTCGGCCACCGCGGCATAACGGCGCAGCACTTCCACGCACTGCCGGTACGACACGTTGAAGTCCGGTGCCGCCAGGTCGTCCGGGCCGAAGCCCATGCCGCGCATCAGCCGGTCCGGCCGCACCCGGCCCGCGCCGATGCGGGCGGCGAGCAGCCGCAGCAGCACCGGCGCGAGGTCGGCGTGCTGGTCGTCCCTGCCTGCGTGCCCTTGGCCGCCCTTTGCCATTTCGTCCTCGACAAATGTCAATTTTTGTTGCCGACCGAATAATAAATTGGTTCTAAAAACGAAACCGGCAGTAACCCTAAGAAACATTTATTGACGCTTTTTGTCCGGTCGAGTGCCGGTATCTGGTCAATCGGGTCCCCTTCGGCAACACGGTACGCCTTTAATGTGTTGCCTGTGGTTGCAATTGTGTCGCCACGTGTATCCAGCCGGCGTGTGCGTCCGGAGGATTGTCCGGCCGCACCAAGCGCGGCGAGGGGAGTAGATGAGCGCAGCGAAAGATCGCCTGAAGGGCCTGACCGACCCCGGCCTGGCCGCCCTGGGCGCGGCAGGTGCCATATGCAGCCTGGCCGTGTCGGGTGCCAGCATTGCCGGTGCCGTGTGCGCCGCGGCGCTTCTGGTGGCGGGCGTGCTGGGCGAGCGCGCCGAGCGCCGCCGCCGCCTGCGCACCCAGGCGCAGCTGGAACAACTGCTGGCCGGCTTCGAATCCTTCGGTGGCGACCTGGCGCCGGTGTGGTCCGGCCAGATCGAATCGTCGCGCGGCCAGATGGAGGCCGCCATCGCCTCCCTGTCCGGGCGCTTCGCCAACATCGTCAGCCACCTGGGCCGCACGCTGGACCAGTCCGCCGGTGCCGGCGCCGCCTCCCAGGA
>NZ_LDSL01000249.1 GCF_001476815.1 Pseudacidovorax intermedius
TCACCGGCCAGGCCGCCGCCAGGGCCATCGCCAGCGTGGCTTTGCGGTGCAGCGGTTTCATGCGTGTTCCTGTGGCGAATGCGAGTCGAGCCCGGCGAACACCGAGTCGCCCTGCTGGAAGGCGATGGCTTCGTCGAGCGTGGCGTGGTCGAGCCAGCCGTTGTCCACCAGGATGGTGCCCAGCGGGCGGCGGCTCTCGGACTGCAGGCGCAGCGCGTTGGCGAGCTGCTCGGAGTCGATGGCGCGCCAGGACAGCAGCACCTCGCCCAGGCGCTGGCGGGTCTGCACCAGCTGCTCGTCGGAGGGGAAGTCGTGCATGGTCTTGTCCCAGACCAGGCGGGTGCCGAAGAGCTTGTTCGACAGGAACAGCTTCCAGGCGCGCGCCGCCGCCGCGGCATTGATGAAGTTGCCGACGATCATGCGCGGCACCGACAGCAGGCCGTGCTCCCAGCCGTACATGTGGGTCACGAAGTAGGCCCGCTGGACCATGCGCCAGATCAGCAGCAGGCCGTTGATGGCCATCACCGTCACCACCCAGCTGCCGGGGTGCAGCATGGGCGGGTAGTGCACCGTCCACCAGCCGAATTCGTAGGCCGCGAAGAAGACCAGGAAGTTCAGCACCAGCAGGTAGCCCAGCATGGCGACGAAGGAGGTCACCAGGCCCTTGCGGTCGCGGTAGAGCAGGTACTTGGTGGCCAGGGAGCCGCGCCAGCCCACCTGCTCCCAGCCCTGGAAGCCGATGCCCAGCGTCCAGCGGGCCTTCTGCCGGTAGGCGGTGCGGAAGGTGTCGGGAAAGAACTCGCGCACGCCCAGCGGCAGGCGCAGCGTGTTCACCCGGTCCTTGCCGAGACCGAACCACGAGCTGCGGCGGGTGACGTAGTCGACCTCGAAGCGGCCGAAGATCTGCTTCATGCCCAGCTGGCCCAGGCGGTTGCCGATGTCGTAGTCCTCGGTCAGGCTGTCGACGTTGAAGGGCTGGTTCTGCGTGTTCTCGCACAGCACGTGCAGGGCCCGCAGCGAGAAGCAGGTGCCCACACCGGCCGAGGGCACGACCTTGGCGATGCTCTCGCGCACCACCAGGTCCTTGCTGTGCCATTCGGCGAACTCGTCCATGTAGGTGCCGGCCACCAGCTCGTACCACTGCCGCTCGAGCGAGGTCACCGGCAGCTGGATGAAGTCCATGCGCGGCAGCAGGTAGTTGTAGTACTTGAGCTCCAGCGGGTGGACCACGTCCTCGCTGTCGTGCAGCACGATGCCGGCAAAGGCCCGCTCGTGAAGGCGCTCGTGCTTGAACACGGCCTGCACCACCCAGTTCAGGCAGTCGGCCTTGCAGGTGGGGCCGTCGTGCGGCACCTCGACGCGGATCAGGTGGCGGTAGCGCCGGCGCATGCGCTCCACCTCCTCGATGGTGCGCACGTCGTTGGGATAGGTGCCGACGAAGATGTGGTAGTCCTGGTACTCCAGCGTGGAGACCATGTTGGCGAGCATGGGCGCGATCACGTCGTACTCGTGCCAGGCCGGGATCATGATCGCCATGGGCTGTTCGGGCCGCTCGCGCAGCTGCGCGGCGGTGAGCGGCGCATAGCGCCGGCGCACGGTGAGCGCGCGCCAGGCCTCGCGCACCCAGTAGTAGATGTCGATGAACAGGTCGTCCAGCCCCGACACCAGGACCAGCACGGCCACCAGCGCCGTGAGCCATTCCAGCACACGGTAGTAGTCGGCCAGCAGGAAGGGCGAGTAGAGCGGATCCATCAAGGAGCGGGCCAGAAAGAGGTCGGGGGTCGTCGTGCGGCCGGTGCCGCGCGCCCGGCGGCGCTGGCCTGCGCGGGCGCAGGCAGGCATCGCGGGGCGCGCAATCGGTCGATCACGACTTGTCGTGCTTCTTCCGCTTGTTCAGGCGGTGCGCCACGATGAACAGCAGCAGCAGCGCCAGCAGCGCGAAGGCGAGCACCGGCACGCCCCAGGTCAGGTGGCGGCGCCATTCGGCGAACACGCCGTCGTCCGCCGAGGGTGCGTCGCTGTGGGCGGCGATGCTGCTGTCGGACCAGGCCACCGGGCCTTCGGCGGACAGCACGGCCAGGTCGCCGCGGTTGAGCACGAAGGGCTTGTCGATGACCGGCTGGTTGCCCAGGGCCTGGTAGACCACGCCGGGCTGGCCCTTGCCGCTGACCACTTCCACCGCGCTGGCCTGCTGCAGCCCGCCGACGTCGAGCCAGGGCGCCTGCTTGCCGGCGATGCGCAGGTGGCCGTCCTTGACGTCCACCTTCACCTTGGCGCCGTCCACCGGCACCTGCAGCGCCAGGAAGGGGCGGGCGGGGCTGAAGCCCTGGCCCTGCGCCTGCACGACGAGTTCGGCACGCACCGGGCTCACGCCGGCGGCGGTGGCGATGCGGATCACGCGCGGCAGCGTGGCGGTGGCGTCGGCCAGCCAGGCTTCGGGCACGGCCAGCTGCGGCTTGTTGGCCAGCAGGGGCAGCAGGCCGACGAAGGTGCCGTCGGGCGCCGGCTCGCCGGTGCGGATGGACGTGGTGCGCAGCACCTGCACCGGGTAGGCCTGGGGCGCCTCGTTGCAGCCGTTGTAGTAGGGCTGGCGCTGCACGGCCACGCGCAGCACGTTGTTCAGGCCGATGGCGTAGCTGGGCACGCGGGCGTCGATGCGCTCGGGGTGGCCGTCGGCGCGCAGGCGGGTGGCGCCGAGCAGCGTGTCGTTCCAGTAGACCGTGGCGACCGGCCGCGACTGGCCGGCGCTGGGTGCGACGGCCAGGTCCACCGACAGGTCGTGCGGCAGGCGGCCGTCCGCGGCCACGGCGGCCAGCGGCATGCTCACCGTCCAGTCGCCCTTGGACAGCACGTCGAAGTTGGGGTTGGTGCCGCCCCATTGCGTGGGGTGCATCACGGTGCGGCTGTCGGCCTCGGCCGGGTCGGCCTTGTCGATGACGGCATTGCGGCCGATGAGCACGTTGCGCCAGGCATCGGCGAAGGCGCCCGCGGCTTGCGCGCCCGCGTCTTCGGCCATCACGATCACGGGCCGCGCGCCCAGCGTGGCCAGGCGCACCATGTGCGAGGGCATGCCGTCGGCGGCCAGCGCGGTTTGCCGGCCGCGCCAGTCGGCGAAGGCGCGCGCCGCGTCGGCATCGCCGCCGAGCTGCGCGCCCAGGGCGTCGAGCGCCGCATTGATCTGCTGGCGCAGGGCGCCGTCCATGATGGCGAGGTCGCCGGTGGCACTGCCGGCGCCCAGCATCACCAGCGCGCCGATCTCGGCGGCGTCGCGGATCTGGTAGCGCGCCTGTCCGGCCGCGAGGCCGGAGAAGGCGGGCAGACCGGCCAGGGCGGACGGGATCTGCCAGCCCTGGGTGTCGACGGTGTCGCCCACGGCCGGGAAGCTGCGCACGTTGGTCACGCGGCCGGCCTGGTCCATGGCCACGCCCATGCGCCAGGCGCTGTCGTAGGCGCCCTTGGAGAGCTTCTTGCCCGAGACGATCAGCGTCGGGCGGGCCGGCAGCGCGATCCAGGCGTCGGCCAGGCTGGCCAGCGCACCGCTGGTGAAGCGGTAGGTGAAGCGTGTGTCGGGCTCGACGGCCAGCACGTTGTTGGACGGCCGCTCGTAGGCGCAGATCTGCTCGGTGCTCTTGTTGACCCAGTTCACGCCCAGGCGCAGGAAGCCGTCGGTGATGGTGCGCACGTCCACCTTCAGCGCCTGGCTGGCATCGCCCTCGTTGCCGTCCACGCGCATGGTGTAGCCCGGCCGGCCGTTGATGGACAGCAGCATCGAGCTGCGGGCCTCCTCGGCCTTGTAGTAGCGGCCGCGGAAGTCGATGCCGGCCTCGGCGATCGGCACGTTGCGCGGCACCGGCAGGTAGAACTCCTGCTTCACGTCGAAGCCGGTCATCAGCACCGTGCGCGTGATGCCCAGGTCGGCCAGGCTGAAGCTGCGGGTGACCCAGGTCTCGCCCTGCAGGCGCTGGATGGCGTCGCCCACGGGGCCGGCCATGGCGGCAGGCGCGAGAAGGCCGATTCCCAGGATCAGCGACAGGGTGCGGGGGAGGTGGTGGTGCGGGCTCATGCGAAGTCGAATCGTTGTTCGGAGGCAGGAAGGGATGCCGGGGCGGCGAACTCCGGCACGGGCCGGTTGCACAGGGCGTCGACGATGCGGCGGCAGGCCTGGCCGTCGCCGTACGGGTTGGGTCGGCGGCGCACCTCGGCATAGGCGGCCGGGTCGTCCAGCAGCCGCCGGGCGGCCTGCAGGATGCGGTCGGGCGAGGTGCCCACCAGCTGCGCGGTGCCGGCGGCCACGGCCTCGGGCCGCTCGGTCACCTCGCGCATCACCAGCACCGGCTTGCCGAGGTAGGGCGCCTCTTCCTGCACCCCGCCGGAGTCGGTGAGGATCAGGTGCGCGCGGCGCATCAGCCAGACGAAGTCGAGGTAGTCCACCGGATCGATCAGGTGGATGTTGGGCTGGCCGTGCAGCATCTGCTGCACCACGCCGCGCACGTTGGGGTTCAGGTGCACGGGATAGACCACCTGCACGTCGTCGCGTGCGGCGAGTTCGAGCAGCGCGCTGCAGATCTGGCGGAAGCCGTCGCCGAAGTTCTCGCGCCGGTGGCCGGTGACGAGCACCAGGCGCCGGCGCGCGTCCAGCCACTGGTAGCGCGCGGCCAGTGCGCCCGACAGTGCCGGGCTGTCGTGCAGCCGCTGCACGGTGGCGGCCAGCGCATCGATGACGGTGTTGCCGGTGACCCAAATGCGGCCCGCGAGGTTCTCGCGCTGCAGGGCCTGGCGGGCGGCGGCCGTGGGCGCGAAGAGCCAGGTGCTCATCACGTCCACCACGCGGCGGTTCATCTCTTCGGGGAAGGGCGCCTGCATGTCGCCGCTGCGCAGGCCGGCTTCCACGTGGCCCACGGGAATGCGCAGGTGGAAGGCGGCGAGCGCGCAGGCGGCGGCGGTGGTGGTGTCGCCATGCACCAGCACGCAGTCGGGCTTCACGGTGCGCAGCAGCGCGTCCATGCGGGTGGTGAGGCGGGCGCTCAGCTGGTTGAGCGTCTGGTCGGGCTGCATCACGTCCAGGTCGTGGTCGGCCGACAGGCCGAACAGCGACATGGCCTGCTGCAGCATCTCGCGATGCTGGCCGGTGATGCACACCGTGCTGCGCAACTGCGGCTCGGCGGCGATGGCGGACACCAGCGGGGCCATCTTGATGGCCTCGGGGCGGGTGCCGAAAACTGAAAGGACGTGCATGGACCGATCCCACGCGGCAGCCGGCCCTGCGACCGGCGGCGGCGTGATCTGGAACCGCGGAGGGCGGTTCCTTTGTTGTTGTTAACCTGAGCTAACAATTTAAGTAGAAAGCAGACGGCGCCGCGTAGGACGTGTCCAAAAAAGTGAAAAATCGTGAACTAATGTTGTCTTTTTCGGAGCTTGCGTTGCAATTACCAGCGCTGGCTGACTCGTTCTGACAACAGTCGTGCAGCCGACCGCCGGCATCGGGCGGCGATGCGCGAGCACCACAGCTGCACCCGTTGGCGTGCGATACAGGCCCGTCTCCGGGCCCTGGACGAAAAAAAGCCGCCCCGCCGAAAAGACGGCGGGGCGGCCCGGTCCGCTGAGCCGGGGTGCGGCGTCAGCAGGGGGTCAGGTCAGCGATCAGGCCACGACCAGCACTTCTTCGCGGCGGGCGCTGCGGCGGCCCAGGAAGCCGCTGGCGCCGGAGACCAGGCCGCCCAGCAGCAGCACGACCACGCCCGCCCAGGCGGCGCGGCTCACGCCCTTGGCCGCGGCGTCACCGGCCTCGCGGGCCTTCTGCTCGGCCTGCACCTTGAGTTGCTCGTAACGGGCGACGGCCTGGTTGTAGGTCTGCTCGTAATTGGCGGCGATCTGCTCGGCCTCGGGGCGGGTCTTGCCCGTGCGGGCCATGATGATGTTCACCAGGGCATCGCGGTCGGCCGCGTCCAGTGCGGGCTGGGCACGCTGACGCAGGCGGTCGAAGAAGGCGGCGAGGTCGTTGCCGGCGTTCTGCGGCGTGGTGGCGGCCTCGGTGCCGGTAGCCTTGCCGTCCTGCGCGGCAGCGCCGGCCTGGGACTTGAGGGTGTCCGGGTTCAGCTCGGGCTTGCCCGACTGGCGCAGCAGCGTCTCCAGCTGGCGCTGCAGGTCGCCGAAGTCCAGGCTCACGCCGTTCTTCTGCAGCTCGTCCTTGACGCCGGAGGCGATGCTCGGTGCCACGGCGGCCACACCCTGGCCCGCCAGGGCGACGCCGCTGCCCGCGACGCGGGTGGCCGTGCCGACCGCGCCGCCCACCAGGGACGACAGGGCGTAGACGGTGACCAGCGTGGTCACGGCCCAGCACAGCACGCCGTGCAGCGTGCCCTTGCCGGGCGCCGTGCGGCCAGCGAAGAAGGCGCCGACCGCCAGGGCGATCAGCGTGGACAGGCCGACCCAGATGCCGGCACCGGTACCGAAGCCGGCCAGCGGGTTGCCGGCTTCCATGGGATCGATCGCGCTGGCGCCGATGGCAGTGCCCAGCACGGTCAGAAAAAGGTAGGTCACCAGGGCCAGGAACAGCCCGGTGAAGACGGCACCCCAGGAGATGCGCGAAAAGTGGAAGCGGGCAGCCTCGGGGGCTGCGCCAGCATAGGCAGGCGTTGTGATCATCTTGTTGTTTCCCTTGAGGTGGACGTCGGACCGGAAACGATCAGCGCTTGCTCTTCAACGCGGCAAAGGCGAATGCCGCTGCGCCGACCACCGCCAGCGCGCCGATGGGGTTCTTGGACACGCGGCTGCGGACCTGGCCCAGCAGCTCGCCGTAGCCGGACTGGGCCTTGCCGCCGAGCTGGCGGGCCTTGCCTTCGAACTGGGTGCGCTTGTCGCCGGTGGCGCGGCCGAGTGCGTCCTGGACGCGGCCGGCGAGGTTCTGGACGGTGCCTTCGATCTTGTTGAGCATGGAATGGGTGCCTTTCTATTTATAGGTCGTTCGGAGAGGGAAAGCCGCGGCCCGAAGGCCGCGCTCGGGATCGTCGTCGGGGCTCAGTGACGCAGCTTGTCGGCGGCGTCCTTGGCCGCTTCCTTGGCGTCGCCGTAGCTTTCCTGGGTCTTGCCGGCGACCTTGTCGGCCATGCCTTCGGCCTGCAGCTTCTCGTTGCCCGTGACCTTGCCGAACGTTTCCTTGATGGCGCCCTTGGCCTGCTTCAGGTTGCCCTGCACGGAATCCTTGTTCATTGCGATACCTCCTGAGGTTGAACCGCCCGGGCCGGACGGCCGGGGCATCCGCCTTTGCTTGGCTGGCGAATGACGGCATCGTGGTGGGACGCCGCTTCCGTACGGGGCGGGGCACGCCGCATGCCGCTGTAGTGCGCCGGCAAGCCGGCCTGTAGGCGGGGAAGTGCCGGCCGTGGCGGCGCCCGGCCTACCGCCGTCGGCGGCGTCCGCACCCGCGCGCCAGCCGCCAGGCACCGCCGGTCGGCCGTGCATGCACCGCCCGTCGGCCAGCCCGCACCGCCAATCGCCAGGACTGTGTCTCAGTGTTGGGTCGCCATTCAACAATGACACAATGGTTAATAAATCTTTCTGACTGGTTCACCTGTAGGGACGGAAGGCATGGCGTTGCGCAATCGGACACCGCGGGCCCGCGGCTTCACGCTGATCGAAGTGATGATCGTGGTGGCCATCATCGGCATCCTCACCGCCATCGCGCTGCCCAGCTACCGGGACTACGTGCTGCGCGGGCAGCTGGTGGATGCCACCAACGGGCTGGCGGTGATGCAGGCCAACATGGAGCGGTATTTCCAGGACAACCGGACATACGGCAGTCCCACCGGGAGCGGTACCAATCCGCTGTGCGCTGAAAAGACGCTCGGCAAATTCGTGCTGTCGTGCGACGGCGCGCCGACCGGCACCACCTACACCCTCCAGGCCGTGTCGAGTTCGCTCGGCTTCACCTTCAAGATCGACCAGGCCAGCACGCGCTCCACCACCCAGGCACCGACGGGCTGGGGCACCTGCACCAGCGCCTGGATCCTCAAGCGGGGCCAGACGTGCAGCTGAGGCGCGCTTCCGCCGGCTTCACGCTGGTGGAACTGATGATCACGGTCGCGCTGCTGGCCATCCTGCTGATGGTCGGCGTGCCTTCCATGGCCGATTGGGTGCGCAACAGCCGCATCCGCACCATCGCCAACACGCTGCAGGACACGCTGCGCACCGCCCAGGCCGAGGCCGTGGCGCGCAGCCGCCAGACGGTGTTCGTCTTCACCGACAGCCCGCCCGCCACCGCGCCCGCCTCGGTCGCCGCCAAGGCCGGTGGCAAGTACTGGGCGGTGTACGCGATGCCCGCCATGACCGACAGCTCCGAGTCCATGCAACTGCTGACCGGCGGCAACGTTTCGGACCTGGGTGCCGGCGTCACCATCACCGGCGCCGCGGCACTGTGCTTCAGCAGCAACGGCCGCCTCACGGCCGGTGCGGCAACAGGCCTGTCGGCGTCCTGCGCCGTGCCCTCGGGCACGCCGCCGCTGCAGAGCTTCACCGTCACCCAGACCGGGGCCGACCGGCCGCTGCGCGTCACCGTGGGCCTGAGCGGGCAGGTGCGCATGTGCGACCCGGCCCGCAACATCGCCAACAGCCCCGACGGCTGCACGAGCTGAGCCATGCGCGTCCTTCCTTCCGCTTCGCGTGCCCACACGCACCGGCCGGCAGGCCGCAGTCCGCGCCAGGCCGGTGTGGCGCTGATCGAGGTGCTGGTGTCCATCCTGCTCTTCTCCTTCGCCATCCTCGGCCTGGTGGGTCTGCAGGCGCAGGCCATCTCGCTGTCGCTGGAGGCCGACTACCGCAGCCGCGCCAGCCTGCTGGCGGACGAAATCGCCGCGCAGATGTGGCTGAAGAAGTCGGTGACCGTGGACAACACCGTGCTCACCACCTGGAAGAGCAAGGTCGCGTCGTCCACCCAACTGCCCAGCGGCTCCGGCGACGTGATCCCGGTGACCGGCGTGCCCAACCAGGCGGACATCCTCATCCAGTGGACGGCGCCCTCGCGCAGGTCCACCACCTCCGGCACCGGCACGCCCAGCAACTTCGTGACCCGGGTCACGCTGCCGTCGACGTGATGCCGATGACCTTCGCCCCGTCCATCCCGGCCCGCCTGCGGGCCCGCGCCGGCCGCAGCGCCGGCCTGTCGCTGCTCGAACTGCTGGTGGCCATGGCCCTGGGCCTGGTCGTCGTGCTGGCCGTGATGAGCGTGCTGGTGGTCGGTGAGGCCAACAAGCGCACCACCACCGGCACCAACGACATGAACCAGAGCGGCGGTTTCTCGGCCACCGCGCTGGACCGCGCGCTGCGCTCCGCCGGCGCCGGCTTCTCGCAGGGCTTCGACTGGGGCACCCTGGGCTGCCAGGTCTATGCCGCGCGCGACGGCACCAACGTGCTGCCGCCGGCCAGCGCCTTCCCGGCCCCCTTCGCCGCGCTCGGCACCACCATCCGGGTGGCGCCGGTGCTGATCGGGCAGG
>NZ_LDSL01000025.1 GCF_001476815.1 Pseudacidovorax intermedius
GCGTGCGCGGCGTGGGTGGCGGCGAGCGGGGCGGGGGGAGGCAGGGAACGGGGCACGTCGGGCGGCGAAAGTAGGTCTGGGATGATGTGACGTCGGCATGTCAATCCGATGACAGGTGCGACGCCGGCGTCACGATGGCGTCATGCGCCCACACGAGCATGTGCGGCGTTTTCGTCCCCCTTTCCCTTTCATTGGTGCCGCCATGCCTTCTTCCGACTTCACGCCCACCGACCACGACGTGCTGATGCGCCGCATCGCCGACGAGCTGATCGACGGCTACGACGAGGAGATCGAACTGGAACTCGAAGACCGCGTGGTCGGCGCCGACGGCACACTGCAGCACGACGAATCGGGCATGCCGCGCCGTGCCTATTTCGAGGCGCTGTTTCGCCTGCAGGGCGAGCTGGTCAAGCTGCAGGACTGGGTTCAGCACACCGGCCAGAAGGTGGTGATCCTGTTCGAGGGCCGCGATGCGGCGGGCAAGGGCGGCGTCATCAAGCGCATCACCCAGCGGCTCAATCCGCGCGTGGCGCGCGTGGCGGCGCTGCCGGCGCCCAACGACCGCGAGCGCACGCAGTGGTACTTCCAGCGCTATGTGTCGCACCTGCCGGCGGCCGGCGAGATGGTGCTGTTCGACCGCAGCTGGTACAACCGCGCCGGCGTCGAGAAGGTGATGGGCTTCTGCACCGACGACGAACTGGAAGAGTTCTTCCGCAGCGTCCCGGAGTTCGAAAAGATGCTGGTGCGCTCGGGCATCCGCCTGATCAAGTACTGGTTCTCCATCACCGACGAGGAGCAGCACCTGCGCTTCCTGGGCCGCATCCACGATCCGCTCAAGCAGTGGAAGCTCAGCCCCATGGACCTCGAAAGCCGCCGCCGCTGGGAGGACTACACCAAGGCCAAGGAAGCGATGCTGGAGCGCACCCACATTCCCGAGGCGCCCTGGTGGGTGGTGCAGGCGGTGGACAAGAAGAAGGCGCGCCTGAACTGCATCACGCACCTGCTGGGACAGATGCCGTATCGCGAGGTGGCGCATCCGCCCATCGCGCTACCGGAGCGCGAACGGCACGACGATTACTTCCGGCAGCCGGTGCCGGCTAGCATGATCGTGCCGGAGGTGTACTGACCCCCAGGCTGCGCGCTTCGCGCCCCGCCTACCCCCTTGCAGGGGGCACATCCTGCGGCCCGGCGAAGCCGGTTCCGCGGATGTTGCCGGCTTGGCCTGCTCCGCGGCCTTTCGTGCATTTATCCGTCGAAACGTGCCGGCGATCGTCGAAGCGGGTCGTGGGGCGTCGCTGGCGGCACGTGGCGCGGCGATGCGCCGGCCATGTCTGCGACCGGCATCGCATTGGGCCTTCGGCTGCTTGACGCCGCGCTGCGCGGTCCCAAGCATGGAGTGCTTTGCTTCTTTCCAAGGCCGCGCCCATGCCCCGTCGTCCCCCTTCTCTCGGCCGCACCTTCGCGCGGGCCTACCAGCGGCAAATGAAGGTCGTGACGAGTGCCATGTCGCGCGCGGGGCAGAAGGTGGCGAAACGGGTGGGCGAGGCGGCGGCGGAGAGCAGCCGGCCGCCGCCCGGGGCGGGGGACTGGGTGACGGGGCTCGCCATGGCGGCCGGTGGCGCCTGCCGTTACCACCTCTTCGTGCCGCCGCCGGTGCCGGGTCGCCCCGCGCGCGGGCTGCCGCTGGTGGTGATGCTGCATGGCTGCAGGCAGACGGCGCGGGACTTCGCCATCGGCTCGCGCATGAACGCGCTGGCGCGGCGCGAAGGCTTTCTGGTGCTGTATCCGCAGCAGTCGGCGCTGGCCAATCCCGAGGGCTGCTGGAACTGGTTCTCCGACAGGCAGGCCGACGCCGAAGTGGCCCGGGTGCTGGCGGCCATCGACCAGGCCTGCCTGCTCTACGGCGCAGACGCTGAACGCATCGCGGTGGCGGGGCTGTCGGCCGGCGCCGGGCTGGCGGCGCGGCTGGCCATGCGGGCGCCGGCGCGCCTGCAGGCCGTGATGATGCATTCCGGCGTGGCGCCGGGTGCCGCGACCTCGCCGCGGCAGGCCCTCGCCGCCATGGCGGGCCGGCGGGCACCGGTGCTCGACCTGCCCGAGCACGGCGCGGCGCTGCTGCCGCCGCTGCTGGTGGTGCAGGGCGGGCGCGACATGGTCGTGCGGCCGGCCGCGGGGCGGCTGGCGGCCGAGGTGTGGGCGCAGGCGGTCGGCGCCGAGGCGGCCGATCCCGCCGTGCAGCAGCGCGGCCAGCGCCATCCGATGCGGGTCACCGACTTCCTGCGCAAACGCGTGCTGGAGGTGCGCCTGGTGGAGATCGACGCCCTCGCCCACGCCTGGAGCGGCGGCAGCGCGCGCGGCAGCTATGCCGACCCCGCCGGCCCGGATGCGGGGCGGCTCTTCTGGGACTTCGCCCGCCGCGCCTTCGCGCGCACCGCGGTGCCGCTCTGACGGCGGGCTGTACGCCACCCGGCGTATAGCCCGCGCGGGGCCCGGCAAGGAGACTCCATCCCGTTCCTTCCATCCCTTGCCAACCGAACCCCCCAGGAGAAGAGCAGCCATGCAACGTCGCTTCACCCTCAAGGCGCTGACCGCCAGCGTCGCCATCGCCAGCCTCGGCGCCGCGCCCGCCTTTGCCCAGCAGGACACCATCAAGGTCGGCGTGCTGCACTCGCTGTCCGGCACCATGGCCATCTCCGAGACCGTGCTCAAGGACACGGTGCTGATGGCCATCGACGAGATCAACGCCAAGGGCGGCGTGCTGGGCAAGAAGCTCGAGCCCGTGGTGGTCGACCCGGCCTCCAACTGGCCCCTGTTCGCCGAGAAGACCAAGCAGCTGCTCGGCCAGGACAAGGTCGCCGTGATCTTCGGCTGCTGGACCTCGGTGTCGCGCAAGTCGGTGCTGCCGGTCGTCGAGGAAATGAACGGCCTGCTGTTCTACCCCGTGCAGTACGAGGGTGAAGAGCTGTCGAAGAACGTGTTCTACACCGGCGCCGCGCCCAACCAGCAGGCCATTCCCGCCGTCGACTACCTGATGAGCAAGGAAGGCGGCGCCGCCAAGCGCTGGGTGCTGCTGGGCACCGACT
Source organism: Pseudacidovorax intermedius (assembly GCF_001476815.1). Classification (GTDB taxonomy): domain Bacteria; phylum Pseudomonadota; class Gammaproteobacteria; order Burkholderiales; family Burkholderiaceae_C; genus Xenophilus; species Xenophilus intermedius_A. The sequence continues at coordinate 3,084 of NZ_LDSL01000025.1, forward strand.
ACGTCTATCCCCGCACCACCAACAAGATCCTGCGCGCCTACCTCAAGAGCAAGGGCGTGAAGGACAGCGACATCGACGAGAAGTACACCCCCTTCGGCCACAGCGACTACCAGACCATCGTCGCCGACATCAAGAAGTTCAGCCAGGGCGGCAAGACGGCCGTGGTGTCCACCATCAATGGCGATTCCAACGTGCCCTTCTACAAGGAGCTGGGCAACGCCGGCCTGAAGGCCAAGGACGTGCCGGTCGTCGCCTTCTCGGTGGGTGAAGAGGAACTGCGCGGCGTGGACACCAAGCCGCTGGTGGGCCACCTGGCCGCCTGGAACTACTTCATGAGCATCAAGAGCCCGGCCAACACCGAGTTCATCAAGAAGTGGTCCGCCTATGCCAAGGCCAAGAACATCCCCGGCCACAAGGACAAGCCGCTGACCAACGACCCGATGGAAGCCACCTACATCGGCATCAACATGTGGAAGCAGGCCGTCGAGAAGGCCAAGTCCACCGACGTCGACAAGGTCATCGCCGCCATGGCCGGCCAGACCTTCAACGCGCCCTCGGGCATCGTGAGCAAGATGGACGAGAAGAACCACCACCTGCACAAGTCGGTGTTCATCGGCGAGATCCAGGCCGACGGCCAGTTCAAGGTGGTGTGGAAGACCAAGGAGCCGGTCAAGGCCAAGCCCTGGAGCCCGTACATCGAAGGCAACGACAAGAAGAAGGACGAGCCGGACGGCAAGTCAAAGGTTTGACCACCCCAGAACGGTGACCACCCCGTTTCTTGCTCACTTCGTGTAGCCGAATCCCCCTCAAGGGGCGCACCCGGCGGCCCGGCAAAGCCGGTTCCGCGGGTGCGTGCGAACTGGCTGCGCTTCGCTCGCCCTTGGCTCACGAGCGCACAGGCTCGGTCTTGCTTGTCGGGATCGGGCCTTTTTTGTTTATGTCGAGGATGACGTGAAGACACCCCTGCGTTTGTTCATGCAGATGGCCTGCCTTGCCATGCTGATGCTGGCTGGGCCGGTCCGGGCGCTGACGGCCGACGAGGCCCTGGCGATGGCCTCGGGCGATGCCGAGAGCCGCATCGCGGCCATCAACAAGGCCGTGGCCGTGGGCGACGACAAGACCAAGGCCTTCCTGCAGGCCCTGGTGGACGAAGCGGTGAAGTTCACCGACAAGCAGGCCTACGTCATGAAGGACGACAAGGGCTTCGACCCGGTCACCGGCGCCGAGGTGAAGGTGCCGGCCGAGGCCGAGGACGTCGTCAACAACAACCTGATGCGCGGCGCGCTCGATGCCGCGCAGGCGGCGTTGCAGCTCACCAGCCCCGACGAGGCCGTGCGGCTGGAAGCGGCCGAGGCGCTGTTCAAGGAGCCCGACGAATCGCGCGTGCCGCTGATCGAGAAGGCCCTGGCCGCCGAGCAGAGCGCCAAGGTCAAGGCCAAGCTGATGCTGGTGCGCGACGCTTCCATGCTCTCCAGCGCCGACGCCGCCAAGCGCCTGGCCGCCGCCAAGGCGCTGGGCGACAACAAGAACCCCGACACCAAGCTGCTGCTCAACCAGCGGCTGGCCGATGAGACCGATCCGCAGGTCAAGGCCGCCATCCAGGCCAGCATTGCCGCCATCGATGGCGCCCTGGTGTGGGGCGACCGGCTGGGCGTGATCTTCAGCGGCATCAGCCTGGGTTCGGTGCTGCTGCTCGCGGCGCTGGGCCTGGCCATCACCTACGGCCTGATGGGCGTGATCAACATGGCCCACGGCGAGCTGATGATGATCGGCGCCTACGCCACCTATGTGATGCAGGGCGTGTTCCAGCGATTCCTGCCCGAATCGATGTTCGGCTGGTACCTGGTGGCGGCCATTCCCGTCTCCTTCATGGCCTCTGCGCTGGTGGGCGCGGTGCTGGAGCGGGGCGTGATCCGATTCCTCTACGGCCGGCCGCTGGAGACGCTGCTGGCCACCTGGGGCATCAGCCTGATGTTGCAGCAGCTGGTGCGCACGATCTTCGGCGCGCAGAACGTGGGCGTGGAGAACCCCGGCTGGATGAGCGGGGGCCTGGAAGTGCTCTCCAACCTCGTGCTGCCCTGGAACCGCATCGGCATCATCATCTTCGCGGGCCTCGTTCTGGCGGCCATGGCCTGGCTGATCAGCCGCACGCGCCTGGGCCTGTTCGTGCGGGGTGTGACGCAGAACCGGCCCATCGCTTCGTGCATGGGCGTGAACACGGCACGGGTAGACACCTACGCCTTCGCGCTGGGCTCGGGCATTGCCGGCCTGGCCGGCTGCGCGCTCAGCCAGATCGGCAACGTGGGCCCCGACCTGGGCCAGAGCTACATCGTGGACAGCTTCATGGTGGTGGTGATGGGCGGCGTGGGCCAGCTGGCCGGCACCGTCTATGCGGCGCTGGGCCTGGGCGTGCTCAACAAGTTCATCGAAGGCTGGGCGGGCGCGGTGCTGGCCAAGATCGCCATCCTGGTCTTCATCATCGTGTTCATCCAGAAGCGGCCGCAGGGCATCTTCGCTATCAAAGGTAGGAGTGCGGAAGCATGAGAACCGTCACCCTTCCGTCCAAGGCCCCGCTTCTGAGCGGCATGGGTTGGACCGCCTTCTTCATCGCGCTGATCGTGGCGTGCGGGCTGGCGCCGGTGCTCAACCTGTGGGTGCCCGAGGGCAGCGCCTTCCACCTCAGCGACTATGCCGTCGCGCTGCTCGGCAAGATCATGTGCTACGCCATCTGCGCGCTGGCCATGGACCTGATCTGGGGTTACACCGGCATCCTGTCCCTGGGCCACGGCCTGTTCTTCGCGCTGGGCGGCTACATGATGGGCATGTACCTCATGCGCCAGATCGGCCGCGACGGCAACTACAAGAGCGATTTGCCTGACTTCATGGTCTTCCTCGACTGGAAGCAGCTCCCCTGGCACTGGACCTTCAGCGACAGCTTCGTCTTCCAGATGCTGATGGTGGTGGTGGTGCCGGGCCTCCTGGCGCTGGTCTTCGGCTACTTCGCCTTCCGCTCGCGCATCAAGGGCGTGTACTTCTCGATCATCACGCAGGCCATGACCTTCGCGGCCATGCTGCTGTTCTTCCGCAACGAGACGGGCTTCGGCGGCAACAACGGCTTCACCGACTTCAAGCGCATCCTGGGCATTCCCATCGCCACGCAGGAAATGCGCATGACGCTCTTCGCCCTGACCGGCGCGGTGCTGCTGGGCTTCTTCCTGTTCGCCAAGTGGCTGATCGGCAGCAAGTACGGCCGCGTGCTGCAGGCCATTCGCGATGCCGAATCGCGCACCATGTTCTGCGGCTACAACCCCTTGCCCTACAAGCTCAGCATCTGGGTCATCTCGGCCATGATGTGCGGCGTGGCCGGCGCGCTGTACGTGCCGCAGGTGGGCATCATCAACCCCGGCGAGATGAGCGCCGCCAACTCCATCGAGATCGCCATCTGGACGGCGGTGGGCGGCCGCGCCACGCTGGTCGGGCCCATCGTGGGCGCCTTTTTGGTCAACGGCGCCAAGAGCTGGCTCACGGTGGTGGCGCCGGAATACTGGCTGTACTTTCTGGGCGCGCTGTTCATCGCCGTCACGCTGTTCCTGCCCGACGGCATCGTCGGCCTGGTGCGCCGGCTGATGAAGCGCGACCGGGCCGAGGCCGCCGCCGAGCCGCTGCCCGCCACCGGCCGCGAAGAGGCGCAACGTGCGCTCGCGAAGGAGGAAGGCATGGAGCCCGGCGCCCTGCCCACCGTGCATGTCGAACCCAAGGGAGCCCAGGCATGACGCCCGACCTGATGGAAGCCGGCGCCCAGCGCCATGCCCGCGCCCAGGGCCTGCCGGCTGGCGCATCGACCGAGTCCGGCGGCCGCACCGCCGGCTACGGCCGCCCCGCCGTGGCGGGCGAGGTGGACGTGACCCACGGCCGCATCCTCTACCTGGAAGACGTGAGCGTGAGCTTCGACGGCTTCAAGGCCATCAACAAGCTGAGCCTGGACATCGCGCCCGGCGAGCTGCGCTGCATCATCGGCCCCAACGGCGCCGGCAAGACCACGATGATGGACATCATCACGGGCAAGACGCGGCCCGACGAAGGCACCGTGTACTTCGGCAGCACCATCGACCTGCTGCGGCACCGGGAGGCCGAGATCGCGCAACTGGGCATCGGCCGCAAGTTCCAGAAGCCCACGGTGTTCGAGCACCTGACCGTGTTCGAGAACCTGGAGCTGGCGCTCAAGACCGACAAGCGCGTCAAGCCCTCGATGTTCTTCAAGCTCGACTCGGCCCAGGCCGACCGGCTGGCCGACATCCTGCAGACCATCCACCTGGCGGGCAGCGTCAACCGCCTGGCCGGCACGCTGAGCCACGGCCAGAAGCAGTGGCTGGAGATCGGCATGTTGCTCATGCAGGACCCGAAGCTGCTGCTGCTGGACGAGCCCGTGGCCGGCATGACCGACGAGGAGACGGCGCGCACGGCCGAGCTCTTCCTCACGCTCAAGGGCAAACACTCGCTGATGGTGGTGGAGCACGACATGAGCTTCATCCGCACCATCTCCGAGATCGTCACCGTGCTGTGCGACGGCTCGGTGCTGGCGCAGGGCACGCTGGACGAGGTGCAGTCGGACGAGCGCGTCATCGAGGTGTATCTAGGACGATAAATGGTCCACCCCCAGGCTTCGCGCACTTCGTGTCGCTTCGCCACCCCCTCCAGGGGGCACAGCCAGCGGCCGGGCGAAGCCCGTTCCGCGGCTGTTGCTGGCATGGCCTGCTCCGCGGCCACCGGACCGCAGTTCTTCTTTCGAGGTCGTAATGCTTAGCGTCAAGAACATCCACCAGTACTACGGCGGCTCGCACATCCTGCGGGACGTGAGCTTCGAGGCGCCGCTGGGCCAGGTCACCGTGCTGCTGGGCCGCAACGGCGTGGGCAAGACCACGCTGCTGAAATCGCTCATGGGCCTGGTGCCCATCAAGAGCGGCAGCATCGAATTCGACGGCCAGCCGGTGCACAAGAAGACGCCCTACGAGCGTGCCCGCGCCGGCATGGGCTTCGTGCCGCAGGGCCGCGAGATCTTCGCGCGGCTGACCGTCGAAGAGAACCTGCGCATGGGCCTGGCCTACCGCAGCGCCTCCACGCCCATCGCGCCCGAGCTCTACGAGCTGTTCCCGGTGCTCAAGCAGATGCTGCACCGGCGCGGCGGGGACCTGTCGGGCGGCCAGCAGCAGCAGCTGGCCATCGCCCGGGCGCTGGCCCCGGGGCCGAAGATGCTGATCCTGGACGAGCCCACCGAAGGCATCCAGCCGAGCATCATCAAGGACATTGGCCGGGCCATCCGCCGCCTGGCCGACGAGGGCTGGAAGGGCCAGAAGATGGCCATCGTGCTGTGCGAGCAGTACTACGACTTCGCCGAGGAACTGGCCGACCACTACCTGGTGATGGAGCGTGGTGAGGTGATTGCGCGCGGGCTGGGCAAGGACATGGCGGCGGACGGTGTGCGCCAGCTGGTGGCGATTTGACCCACCCCCCAGGCTCAATGCCACTCCGTTGCCCAAAGGCCGTTCGGGGCTGAGCTTGTCGAAGCCTGGTGCGGGCCCTTCGACAAGCTCAGGGCGAACGGATCGGAGAGGCAAAGCCGGTTGAGCGGATACCCGCGCGCGGCCTGCTCCGTAGCCGCCAGATCTGAAGCGCCGGTCTGGCAGCGCGGGCGCACTCAGCCCGGAAACTCTTCCGTGTCCACTTCCTGCGTGGCCTGGGCGGGGTAGCGCGGACCGCTTACGGTGCGCTGGTTGATGAGATCGCCAGCGCGCGCGATCACGTCGGCGGGCAGCTTCAGGTCGGCGGCGGCCAGGTCTTCGTGCAGATGGTCCACGCTGGTGGTGCCGGGAATGGGAATGATGTCCTCGCCCTGCGCCAGCAGCCAGGCCAGTGCCAGCTGGGCGGGCGTGCAGCCGGCCTCTTGCGCCAGCGCCTCGAAGCCGGACAGCAACGCCAGGTTGCGCGGATAGTGCTCGGCCGAGAAGCGCGGCATGGGCCGGCGGATGTCCTTGGCGTCCAGGGCGGCCACGTCGGTCAGGCGGCCGGTGAGGTAGGCGCGGGCCAGCGGGCTGAAGGCCACGAAGGCGGTGCCCAGTTCGCGGCAGGCGGCCAGCACGGCGATCTCGGGGTTGCGCGTCCACAGCGAATACTCGGTCTGCACGGCGGCGATGGGATGCACGGCGGCGGCCTTGCGCAGCGTGCCGGCCGAGACTTCCGACAGGCCCAGCGCGCGCACCTTGCCGTCCTCGATCAGGCGCGACATCTCGCCCACGGAGTCCTCGATGGGCACCTTCTTGTCCCAGCGGTGCAGGTAGTAGAGGTCGATGACGTCGGTGCCCAGGCGGCGCAGGCTGTCCTCGCAGTTGCGGCGCAGCGTGGCGGGGCGGCCGTCGATCACGCGGCGCATCACGCCGTCTTCGCCCTTCACGCCCGCCATGCCGCCCTTGCTGCACAGCGTGAACTGCTGGCGGTGCTTCTTGAGCACACGGCCCACCAGCTCCTCGTTGGCGCCGAAGCCGTAGAGCGCGGCGGTGTCGAACAGCGTCACGCCGGCATCCAGCGCCGCCAGCAGCACGCGCTCGCCCTGCTCGGGCGAGGGTGGCACGCCATAGGCGTGGCTCAGGTTCATGCAGCCCAGGCCGATGGCCGAGACCTCAAAGTTCGCGATACGTCGTGTGTGCATGGGCAGAGCTTAGTCGGGGTTGGAAGGTTGAAAGCGGCGCACGGACTCTTTGCCAGGCCAGGTGCTGCCAGGCCGGCGTGCCGTAGCCTGCCACCAGATCATGGCCGATGGCCCGCCAGGCGGGGTCGGTCGCGTCGAGGCCCAGGGCTTCGATGAAGGGCGCCCGCACGATGAAGCACTGGCGGCGGTAGGGGAGCAGGAAGCCGCCGGGCTGCGTCGCGAGCACCGGTGCTGCTTCGTCATGGTGCGCGAACCAGAGGTGCAGCAGCAGGCCCGTGCGCGGCGCGTGCCAGAAGTCGCCCATGTCATCGCCCGGCGCGGCGAGGCGGCCCAGCACGCGGCGCGCATGGTCCCAGTGCAGGAAGCCGAGTTCTTGTGCTGCGGTCTGCAGATGGTCGCCCAGGGTGCGGTCGTCGCTGTGCCCTTCGCGGCGCGCGCCATTCAGGCGCACGCGGGCACGCACCTTGAGTTCCTCTGCCGGGACCTTGGCGCTTCCCATCGGGACGTCGTCGCGGGCATGCTTGTGCCCGAAGGGCTGCTGCTTCATGGCGCTGGCGCCGCAGACGGTGTCGGGATGACGGCGCTGCCCGCCACGGCATCGAGCTGCGCCTGCAGAGCGTCCGGGCCGCACAGGTCCAGACGGACGCCGGCCCAAGCCTTGGCGCACACGGCACCCACGGTCTGTGCGGCTTCGGCATGCAGCTGCCGGCCGGCGGGCCGCAGCAGTACGGTGCCGGCATCACGTGCAACGAGGCCGGTCTTCTCCAGGGGCATCAGTTGCCGGACGAGCGTCGAGGGGGCGATGTGAAGGGCCTGCGCGAGCTGCAGCGTCGGCAGACGTCCGTGCGATGCCTGCGTCAGTGCATCGAGCAGCAGGAAGTCCGACACGCCCAGGCCATGCCACATGCCCAGGCGCTCATCCAGGCGCTGCTGCTGGCGTGCATGGGCCCGCGCCAGCGCGAGGCCGAGCCGCATGGCCTGGGCGTCGGCCAGCCGGCTCATGCGCCGCCTCCTTGTCGTGCGCCGCCCTCGGCCGCGGGTGACAGCAACTCGGCCTCCCACAGCGCCAGCAGCGTCGCCAGTTCGGCGTCATAGTCGAAGGCGGGATCGTCGCGCTCCTTCACGCGGTCGACGACCTCGAAGCGGAAGGCCTCGGCGCCGTGCGTGTTCCAGGCCGCCTGCAGTGCCGCGTCCCGGTGGGCGCCGCGCATCAGTTCGAAACGCAGGCGGTTGAAGATGCCGTCCAGATGGCGGCTACTGCCCACCCGCAGCAGCCCGGCGGCGTCGCAGCGCAGGGCATAGATGCCCATGGCGGGAAAGGCCTGCTTGTACTGGCGCGTCAGCTCGCGACGGGCCTGCAGGGAAAGGGAAGGGGTCATGGCAGTGCTCCAGGTCCTCGTCGGCGAGCCGGTCCCGCATGGGGCTCGAACGAAGACCGCGGTCTGTCCACGGAATAAGAAAGATTTTGGAGGGTGAGAGCCTCTTGTGCGGGCAGGCGCCCCTCAGCACCTGCCCGCAATTTTACCCGGGTTATTTCGGCCGGATCAAGCGACCCGGCCGACGGGCGTCCGGTCAGCCGTTCAGCTGCTGTTCCAGCTGGTGCAGCACCTGGTAGCAGGGCAGCACCTGGACCACGCTGCTGTTGGGCTCGCGGCCTTCGCGGATGGCGGCGAAGAACTCGCGGTCCTGCAGTTCGATGCCGTTCATCGACACGTCGACCTGGCTCACGTCCACCGGCTCTTCGGCGCCCTTGCTGTGCGACTGCACCAGGTCGTCGTAGCGCGCGATGTAGGTGGCGGTGTCGCCGATGTAGCGGAAGAAGGTGCCCAGCGGGCCGTCGTTGTTGAACGAGAGCGACAGGGTGCAGATGGCGCCGCTGGCGGCCTGCAGCTGGATGCTCATGTCCATGGCGATACCCAGGTCCTTGTGGATCGGGCCCTGCACGGCGTTCGCCTTCACGATCGGGCTGCCGGCCTGGTAGGCGAACAGGTCCACCGTGTGGGCGGCGTGGTGCCACAGCAGGTGGTCGGTCCAGCTGCGGGGCTGGCCCAGCGCGTTCATGTTGGTACGGCGGAAGAAATACGTCTGCACATCCATCTGCTGGATGTTGAATTCGCCGGCCTGGATCTTCTTGTGCACGTACTGGTGGCTGGGGTTGAAACGGCGGGTGTGGCCCACCATCGCCACCTTGCCGACCTGCTTCTGCAGGGCCAGCACTTCTTCGCCTTCCTTGAGCACGTCGCACAGGGGAATCTCCACCTGCACGTGCTTGCCGGCCTGCAGGCAGGCCTTGGTCTGGGCGGCGTGCATCTGCGTGGGCGTGCACAGGATGACGGCGTCCAGCTCCTGGATGGCCAGGCTGTCGGCGAGGTCGGTGGTGACGTGCTTGATGCCGTACTTGTCGGCCACTTCCTGGGTCTTGGCCAGGTCGCGGCTGATGAGCGAGATCACCTCGACGTCGGGAATGTTCTTGATGCCGTCCAGGTGCTTGATGCCGAAGGCGCCGGCGCCGGCGAGTGCGACTTTGATGGTCATGTCTGTGTTGCCTGTGAGTCGGGGTTGTTCAGTTCTGTTCTTCCAGGATCAGGTGGCCCACGGCGGTGTTGGACGCCGGCACGTGGAAGAAGCGGTGCGCCAGCCTGGGCGCAGGGCCCTCGCCGTTGACGTCGGCCATGGCGCCGCGGGCGATCAGCCACATCACCAGTTCGATGCCCTCGCTGCCGGCCTCGCGCACGTACTCGATGTGCGGCACCTTGGCCAGCTCGGTCGGCTCGGCGATCAGCCGGTCCAGGAACTTGTTGTCCCAGTCCGAGTTGATCAGGCCGGCACGCGCGCCCTGCAACTGGTGGCTCATGCCGCCGGTGCCCCAGATGTGCACGTTGAGGTCCTCGTCGAAGCTCTCGACGGCACGGCGGATGGCGCGGCCCAGGTTGAAGCAGCGCTGGCCACTGGGCACCGGGTACTGCACCACGTTGACGGCGAAGGGGATCACCGGGCAGGGCCAGGCGCCGCTCTTCGGGTCCTGCTCGCCGCACATGAGCGACAGCGGCACCGTCAGGCCGTGGTCCACGTCCATCTTGTTGACGATGGTGAGGTCGAAGTCCTGCTGGATCACGCTCTGCGCGATGTGGCTGGCCAGCTCCGGATGGCCCACCACCTTGGGCACCGGGCGCGGGCCCCAGCCCTCGTCGGCCGGCTGGTACTCGGCGGCCGTGCCGATGGCGAAGGTGGGAATCATGTCCAGGCTGAAGGCCGTGGCATGGTCGTTGAAGACGAGGATCACGACGTCGGGCTTGTTGTCCTTCATCCATTGCTTGGAGAAGTCGTAGCCCGCGAACAGCGGCTTCCAATAGTCTTCCTTCGTCTTGCCCAGGTCCATGGCCGCGCCGATGGCGGGCACGTGCGAGGTGTAGACGGATGCGGTGATGCGGGCCATTCAAGCCTCCTGAAGGGTGCGGGGGCACATGGTCATGCCGCCTTGGTGGGATGGTGGGCGCCCTGCGGCTGGCGATGGGCTTGCGCATCGCCGTCCTCGCCCACGTAGCGGTTGCCGTCCACGCGGCGGCCGCCGTTGATCATCATGTTGCGGTATTCCTCTTCGGTCATGCCGGTCATCGAGCCCGCCATCTGCTGGAAGCTCTTGCCGTCGGTGGCGCCGATCTTGGCGAGGAAGTAGATGTTGCCGCCGGTGCGCATGCACCAGTTGAGGTCGCGGGCCAGCACGGCCTGCTTCTGCTCCTCGGTCATCGGCCATTCGTCGAGATAGGCCCGCTCGTCGGCCTTGAAGCGCTCGCGGTTCTCGGCCTTCATCAGGCTCATGCAGAACTGGTTGAGCCAGTAGCCTTTGCGGCTCTGGTCGGCGTCGAAGATGATCGTGCCGGGCACGTCCATGTAGGGTTTGTCGAGTGCCATGGTGGGTCCTTTATTGATGAATCGCCGCCGGGCCGCCCCAAGGCGATTCGCGCCCCCTCGGGGGGCAGCGACCCGCGAAGCGGCGGAGCGTGGGGGTCATTCTTCAGGCCAGTAGAGGCGCATGGGGTTGTCGACCAGCAGCTTCTTCTGCAGTTCCGGCGTGGTCGCGATGTGCGGAATGAAATCCACCAGCAGCCCGTCGTTGGGCATGTGGTCCTTCAGGTTGGGGTGCGGCCAGTCGGTGCCCCACAGCACGCGGTCGGGGAATTGCTCGACGATGCGGCGGGCGAAGGGCACCACGTCGCGGTAGGCGTTCTGCTCGCCGTCCAGCGCCTTGGGGCCGGCCACCGAAAGGCGCTCGGGGCAGCTCACCTTGCTCCACACGTTGGAGTGCTCGCGCATGAACTTCTCGAACAGCGCGAACTCGGGGCCGTCCACCGGCTTGGTCACGTCGGGGCGGCCCATGTGGTCCACCACCACCGTGGTCGGCAGCGCGGTGAAGAAGTCCCACAGCTCGGGCAGGTCCACCGCCTCGAAGTAGATGACCACATGCCAGCCCAGCTTGGCGATGCGGCCAGCGATCTCCATCAGCTCGTCCTTGGGCGTGAAATCCACCAGACGCTTGACGAAGTTGAAGCGCACGCCGCGCACGCCGGCGTCGTGCAGGGCCTGCAGTTCTTCGTCAGTGACGCTGCGCTTGACGGTGGCCACGCCGCGGGCCTTGCCGTCGGACGACTGCAGCGCATCGACCAGCGCACGGTTGTCCGCGCCGTGGCAGGTGGCCTGCACGATCACGTTGCGGGCGAAGCCCAGGTGGTCGCGCAACGCGAAGAGCTGCGCCTTGCTGGCGTCGCAGGGCGTGTACTTGCGCTCGGGCGCGTAGGGGAACTCGGCGCCGGGGCCGAAGACGTGGCAGTGCGCATCGACGCTGCCGGCCGGCACCTGGAATTTCGGCTTGCTGGGGCCGCTGTACCAGTCCAGCCAGCCGGCGGTCTTCTCGAAGGGGCCTGTGGTGGGTTTGCTCATGAGCGTTGCTCCTGGGGAGATGGGTTCAATCGGGCTTGATGCCGGCTTCGCGCACCAGCTTCTCGTAGCGCACGCGCTCCGAGTGGATGAGCTGGACGAACTGCTCGATGCTGCCGGGCAGCACCTCGCCGCCGACCTGGGCCATGCGCTCGCGCACGGCCGGCGTCTGCAGCGCCTTCTGCACTTCGGCATGCAGCTGGGTGACGATGGGTCGGGGCGTGGCCGCTGGCGCCACGATGCCGTACCAGACCGAGGCCTCGAAGCCCGGAAAGCCGGATTCGGCAATCGTGGGCGCGTCGGGGAAGACGGCGCTGCGGTTGGCGCTCAGCGCGGCCAGCACCTTGAGCTTGCCGCTCTTCACGTGCGGCTGGGCCTCCAGCGCGTTGATGGCCACCAGCGGCAGCTGGCCGCCGATCACGTCGGTCAGTGCCTGGGCGCCGCCGCGGTAGGGCACGTGCTGCAGCCTGATGCCCGCGGCGCGCTCGAAGAACTCCACCGCCATGTGCGGCGTGGAGCCGTTGCCCGGCGAGGCGAAGGACAGGCTGCCGGGCTTGGCCTTGGCCTCGGCGATCAGCTGCTGGATGGTGCCGAAGGGCGCACTGGCATTGGCGGCGATCACCACCGGCACGCGGCCGATCAGCGACACCGGCACCAGGTCGCGCTCGGCATCGAAGGGCATGGGCTGGTAGAGCGCCATGTTGGCCGCCAGCGCATTGGCCGCCACCATCAGCGTGTAGCCGTCGGCCGGCGCGTCGATGGTGGCCTTGACGGCGATGTTGCTGCCGGCGCCCGGCCGGTTGTCGATCACGAAGGGCTGCCCCAGGCTGGCCGCGAGGGCCTGGCCCACGCTGCGCGCCACGGCGTCCACGGCACCGCCGGCCGAGTAGCCGACCAGCACGCGCACGGGCTTGTTCGGATAGCCCGCCTGCGCGGCGGCCAGCGTGGGCGCGAGCCAGGCCGACGCCGCGGCGAGCGGGCCGGCGGCGATCAGCTGGCGGCGGGAAAGGGTCATGGTCGTCTCCGTGTTCTTCTGTGCATGCAGCGCGTGCCGGCGGGCGCCGGCAACGCGCTCAGTCGATGTACTTGAGCCCCGCGGCCGCCAGCGGCTCGCGCATCTTGTACATGTCCAGGCCCAGCACGCCGCTGGCCAGCTTGGCGCGCTTCTCGCCCTCGAAGGACTCGCGCTTGCGGGCGGCCTCCAGCGTCTTGGCGGCCACGGCGCGCGGCACGCAGACCACGCCGTCGTCGTCGGCCACGATCACGTCGCCGGGCGTCACCAGCATGCCGGCGCACACCACGGGGATGTTGACCGAGCCGATGGTGGCCTTGATGCAGCCCTTGCTGCTGATGCACTTGCTCCACACGGGGAAGTTCATCTCCTGCAGCGTCTTGACGTCGCGCACGCCGGCGTCGATCACCAGGGCGCGGGCGCCGCGGGCCTGGAAGCTGGTGGCCAGCAGGTCGCCGAAGTAGCCGTCGGTGCATTCGGCGGTGATGGCCGCCACCACGATGTCGCCGGGCTGGATCTGCTCGGCCGCGACGTGCAGCATCCAGTTGTCGCCGGGGTGCAGCAGCACGGTGACGGCCGTGCCGGACACCTGCTGGCCCGGGTAGATCGGGCGCATGTAGGGCTTGAGCAGGCCCACGCGGCCCATGGCCTCGTGCACCGTGGCCGAGCCCAGGGCGGCCAGGCCGTCCGCGGTCTCGCGGTCGGTGCGCTGGATGTTGCGGTAGACGACGCCTAACTCGTACATGTTTGTCTCTCCGGGAGGGGTTAGAGGCTCTTGGCCTTCAGGGCGGCATCCAGGCGCGGGAAGACCCGGCGCGCGTTGCCCTCGAACACCTGGAAGCGCTCGTCGTCCGTCAGGTTGGCGGTGGCGCTCACGTAGCGCTTGGTGTCGTCGTAGTAGTGGCCGGTCTGCGGGTCGATGCCGCGCACGGCGCCGATCATCTCGGAAGCGAACAGGATGTTCTTGACCGGGATCACCTTCGTCAGCAGGTCGATGCCCGGCTGGTGGTACACGCAGGTGTCGAAGAAGATGTTGTTCAGCAGGTGCTCTTCCAGCAGCGGCTTCTTCATCTCCTGCGCCAGACCGCGGAAACGGCCCCAGTGGTAGGGCACCGCGCCGCCGCCGTGCGGAATCACGAACTTCAGCGTCGGGAAGTCCTTGAACAGGTCGCCCTGGATGCACTGCATCACCGCCGTGGTGTCGGCATTCAGGTAGTGCGCGCCGGTGGTGTGGAAGCAGGCGTTGCAGCTGGTGCTGACGTGCACCATGGCCGGAATGTCGTACTCCACCATCTTTTCGTAGATGGGGTACCAGTGGCGGTCGGTCAGCGGCGGGCTGGTCCAGTGGCCGCCGGAGGGATCGGGGTTCAGGTTGATGCCGACGAAGCCGTATTCCTTGACGCACTTCTCCAGCTCGGGAATGCAGGTCTTGGGGTCCACGCCCGGCGACTGCGGCAGCATGGCGGCGCCGATGAAGTTGTCGGGAAAGAGCTCGCTCACGCGGTAGCACAGCTCGTTGCAGATGGCCGCCCAGGTGCTGGAGACCTCGAAGTCGCCGATGTGGTGCGCCATGAAGCTGGCGCGCGGGCTGAAGATGGTCAGGTCGCTGCCGCGTTCCTTCATCAGGCGCAGCTGGTTCTGCTCGATGGACTCGCGCAGCTCGTCGTCGCTGATCTTCAGGTCGGCCGGGTTGGGCTTGGCCGACGGGTCCTTGATGCCGGCGATCTGGGCATTGCGCCAGTTCTCAAGCGCCTTGGGGGCGGTGGTGTAGTGGCCGTGGCAGTCGATGATCAGCGGCTGACCGTTGGATTTCGGCATGTCGTCTCCTGGAGGAACGGGCTGGCCGGCGGAGGCCGGCAGCGGTCGGAAGGGCAGCGCCCATTCTGGGTGTCGGCCGACCGCGCTCCCAGGGGGATGATCGACTAGCAGCTAGAACAAACTGCTATAGCATGTGTGTCGATATGCGCCGAACGTCATGGATCTGAAACAGCTGGAGTATTTCGTGCGGGTGGTGGAGCTGGGCAGCTTCACCCGCGCCGCGCTGGCGCTGGACATCGCCCAGCCGGCCCTTAGCCGCCAGGTGCGCACGCTGGAAGTGGAACTGCGTCAGAACCTGCTGGTGCGCAATGGCCGCGGCGTGACGCCGACGGAGGCCGGCGCCCTGCTGCTGGAGCATGGCCGCGGCATCCTTCATCAGGTGCAGCGCGCGCAGGAAGAACTGGCGCGTGTGCGCGGCGGCCTGGCCGGCCGGGTGGCGCTGGGGCTGCCGCCCACGGTGGCGCGGGCCCTGGCCGTGCCGCTGACGCGGCGCTTTCGCCGCGAGCTGCCCGAGGCCCGGCTGTCGATCAGCGAAGGGCTGTCGATTTCCATGCACGAGGCCCTGTCGGCCGGCCGGCTCGACATCGCCGTTCTCTACCAGGCCAAGCCCACGGCCGGCCTCGACATCGCGCCGCTGATGGCCGAGGAACTGATGCTGGTGCAGGCCCGCCCGCCGGGCCTGGCGGAAGACCCGCCGCCGCCGCCCATCCCGCTGGCCGAGGTGGCGAAGCTGCCGCTCATCATCCCGAGCCGGCCCAACGCCGTGCGCATGCACGTGGAGTCGGAAATGGCCGCCCTGGGCTGCGAGCCGCAGATCGCGCTGGAGATCGACGGCGTGCCCGCCATCCTGGATCTGGTGGCCGACGGCGCCGGCTGCGCCATCCTGGCGCGGCGGGCGGTGCAGACCTCGATCCGCCCCTCGGCCTTCAGCGTGCGGCCCATCGGCCCGCCGCGGCTGCAGGTGCAGGCGCACGTGGCGGTGAGCGCCCAGCGGCCCGTGACGCGCACGCAGGCGGCGGCACTGGAACTGCTGAAGGCGGTGGCGGCGGAAACGGGCGGTTGACCGGGCGACGCCCCGCTTCAACGAAAAGGGCGCCTTGCCGGCGCCCTTCATCGTGACGGCCAACAAGCCGTGCTCAATCGCCCAGCCGCGCCCGGTGCCGTGCGATCTGCGCCGTCACCTGCACCGGCGCCGTGCCGCCCAGCGTGCTGCGCGCCTCCAAAGAGCCGCGCAGGCTCAGCACGCCGAACACGTCGTCGCCGATCTCCGGGTTGAACTGCTGCAGCGTGGCCAGCGGCAGCTGCGACAGGTCCACACCCTCGGCAATGGCCGTCTTGACGGCATGGGCCACCGTCTCGTGCGCGTCGCGGAAGGGCAGGCCCTTCTTCACCAGGTAGTCGGCCAGGTCGGTGGCGGTGGCATAGCCGCGCAGGGCGGCGGCCTCCATGGCCTCGCGGCGCACGGTGATGCCGCCCACCATCTCGGCGAAGATGCGCAGCGTGTCCTTGAGCGTGTCGACGGTGTCGAACAGCGGCTCCTTGTCTTCCTGGTTGTCCTTGTTGTAGGCCAGGGGCTGGCCCTTCATCAGGGTGATCAGGCCCATCAGGTGGCCGACCACGCGGCCGGTCTTGCCGCGCGCCAGCTCGGGCACGTCGGGGTTCTTCTTCTGCGGCATGATCGACGAGCCGGTGGTGAACCGGTCGGCGATCTGGATGAAGCCGAAGTTCTGGCTCATCCACAGGATCAGCTCCTCGCTGAAGCGGCTCACGTGCACCATCGCCAGGCTGGCGAAGGCGGTGAACTCGATGGCGAAGTCGCGGTCGCTCACGGCGTCCAGGCTGTTCTGGCACACGCCTTCCATGCCCAGGGTGCGGGCCACGCGCTCGCGGTCCAGCGGATAGCTGGTGCCGGCCAGCGCGGCGGCGCCCAGCGGCAGGCGGTTGACGCGGCGGCGCAGGTCGGCCAGGCGCTCGGCGTCGCGGGCGAACATCTCCACGTAGGCCAGCATGTGGTGGCCGAAGCTCACCGGCTGCGCCACCTGCAGGTGGGTGAAGCCGGGCAGGATGGCGTCCACGTTCTCGCCGGCGATCTTCACCAGCGCCTTCTGCAGGTCGGTCAGCAGGCCGTCGATCAGGTCGATCTCGCCGCGCAGCCACAGCCGCACGTCGGTGGCCACCTGGTCGTTGCGGCTGCGGCCGGTGTGCAGGCGCTTGCCCGCGTCGCCCACCAGCTGGGTCAGGCGGGCCTCGATGTTCAGGTGCACGTCCTCCAGCGCCAGCTTCCATTCGAAGCTGCCGGCCTCGATCTCGCTGCGGATCTGAGCCATCCCACGCTGGATGTCGGCCAGGTCCTGCGAACCGATGATGCCCTGGGCGGCCAGCATCTCCGCATGAGCCAGCGAGCCCTCGATGTCCGCCTGCGCGAGCCGCTTGTCGAAGAACACGCTCGAGGTGTAGCGCTGCACGAGTTCGCTCATGGGCTCGGAGAACAGCGCGGACCACGCTTCGGATTTCTTGTCGAACTGGTTCTGGGTCATGGATGGGGGCCGCGAGGGGCCTTCAAGGAACGGGGAGCAGGCGGTGAGCGGCGCACCGGCGGGCGGAGCGCGGGGCGGCGCAGCCTCGGGGGCGAGGGCCATAATCGGCAGCCCTTCTGCGTCGCCAGCCATGCGAAACCCCCGGATTTTATCGGCGCGACCCCGCCCCGGCGCCGGCCTCGTGCCGATGGCGCCGCAATCCGATTTCTGCCGGCCGGGCATGGTGCTGCGCGTCGTGCTGGCCGTGGAACTGCTGGTGGCCACGGCCGTGCTCTTCGTGGCTGAGTCGCCGCACGATGCCCTCCTGCGCCTGGCCACCGGCACCGGTGGCGCCTTGCCCGCCGCGCTGCTCTGGTTGATCGCCGCCTGTGCGCTGCGGCGGCGGCTGGCCGGCTGGCGGCCCGTGCACCAGCAGGCCGGTGGCGCCGCGGCCGGTGCCGTCGCCGGTCTCTACGGCTGCGCAGTGCTGCAGGGCACCGGCGCCATGGCGCAGGCGCCGTGGCTGGCCGGTGCGCTGGCCGGCGCCGTGTTCGGTGCGGCCGCCATGGCCATCATGGCGCTGCGCACCGCCGCCCAGATGCCGGCCGCCACCACCGCGCGCCTGGCCGAGCTGCAGCAGCGCATCCGGCCGCACTTCCTCTTCAACACCCTCAACAGCGCCATCGCGCTGGTGCGCAGCGAACCCGCGCGGGCCGAGGCCATGCTGGAAGACCTGGCCGAGCTGTTCCGCCAGGCGCTGGCCGAGCCGGGCGGAACAGCTCGGCCAGGT
>NZ_LDSL01000250.1 GCF_001476815.1 Pseudacidovorax intermedius
CACGCCCTGCTGCTCGCGGTCCAAGACACCCCTGCTCGTTCTGGATCTGTGAAGTAGCGCGCCACCGGCTACGATCCCCCGGCCGCCGCCTGACAGGGCGGCGTTCCTTTTTTCACCTCTCAGGAGACACCATGCAACTGCCCGCCCGCTACGACCATGTCGGCAGCTTCCTGCGCCCGCAATACCTGCTCGAGGCCCGCGACAAGAAGGCCAAAGGCGAGATCGGCGCCGAGGCGCTGCGCGAGGTCGAGGACAAGGCCATCGCCGAGATCGTCAAGTTCCAGCAGGACGTCGGCCTCAAGAGCATCACCGACGGCGAGTTCCGCCGCACGTACTTCCACATCGACTTCCTGGAGCAGCTGGGCGGCGTCAAGACCGACATCCCGGTCACCGTCAAGAAGGCCGACGGCACCGAGGAGCTGGCCCCGCCGGTGATCCGCGTCGTGGACAAGGTGCGCCATGCCAAGGACATCCAGCGCGCCGACTTCGAATACCTCAAGGGCCAGGTCGCCGCCGGCTGCACGCCCAAGGTGACCATCCCCTCGCCCACCATGCTGCACTTCCGCGGCGGCCGTGCCGGCATCAGCAAGACGGCCTACCCCGAGCTGGACCCGGCCTTCTACGACGACGTGGCCAAGGCCTATGGCGACGAGCTGAGGAGCCTGTACGACGCCGGCTGCCGCTACGTGCAGATGGACGACACCAACCTCGCCTACCTGTGCGACGAGAAGATGCGCGAGGCGGCCCGCCAGCGCGGCGACGACCCCAACGAGCTGCCGCACCGCTACGCCGGCTTCATCAACAAGGTCGTGGCGCAGAAGCCCGAAGGCATGCTGCTGGCCATGCACCTGTGCCGCGGCAACTTCAAGAGCACCCATGCCGCCGCCGGCAACTACGAGCCCGTGGCCGAGGCGCTGCTGGCCGAGATGAACCTGGACGCCTTCTTCCTGGAATACGACGACGACCGCTCCGGCGACTTCCGTCCGCTGCGCTTCCTGCCCAAGGGCAAGACCGTGGTGCTGGGCCTGGTGACCACCAAGTTCGGCGAGATGGAAAGCAAGGACGACCTCAAGCGCCGCATCGACGAAGCTGCCAAGTACGCGCCGCTCGAGCAACTGGCCCTGTCGCCGCAGTGCGGCTTCTCGTCCACCGTGCACGGCAACAACATCGCCGTCGAGGCGCAGCGGCAGAAGCTGCGGCTCGTGATCGAAACGGCTCAAGAGGTCTGGGGCAACTGAGCCCGGTCTCGAGCCCCTCTCCCCTCGCGGGAGAGGGGTTGGGGAGAGGGGG
>NZ_LDSL01000251.1 GCF_001476815.1 Pseudacidovorax intermedius
CGCGGCGGCATCGCTGGCGGGGGCGCGCAGGGCGGCCTGCATCTCGCGCAGGAAGCCGTCGGCGGCGTCGATCAGGAAGTCATGCGCCACCGTGCGCTCCCGCGGCCGACAGGGGCCGGATCAGCCAGCCGCGCAGCGCCAGGCCCGGCCAGGCGCCGGCCACATGGATGCCCAGGGCGCGGCTGCGCGCCATTTCGTGCCAGGGGGCCGAGCCCGGCTCCAGCTCGAAGTAGTGCCAGCCGGCCTGCAGCGGCAGCTCGGCCGGCGCGGTGGGCAGGTGGCGCAGCACGACGCCGGGCACCTGCAGGCGCACCAGCTCGGCCAGCCGGTCCGCCGCGCCCACGATGGCCTGGGTGGCGAAGCGGCGGTAGAGCCATTCGTCCGGCACCTGGGCATGCACGGCCACGACCAGGCGCTCGTGCCCGCCCAGCGCGGGCAGCAGCTCGGTGGCGACGAGCAGGCCGTCCTTCTCGGTCCGGAAGCCGAATTCGACCGCCAGCCGCTCGCGCATCTGGTTGAGCAGCGCTTCGGCCTGCGCCAGCAGCGGCTGGAACATGGCCATGGGCGTCTCGGGCGTCCAGGCGATGGCGTAAGCGCGTTCGGGCGGATGGCCCAGCGCCGCCACGTCGCTCACCAGCGCCTGCAGCTGCTGCAGCACCGCCAGCGGCGGCACGTGGGTCAGCGACAGCGTCAGGGCCAGGGCGGCCTCGTGCCGCAGCAGCGACTGCAGCAGCACGAAGTCGGCCACTTCGAGCACCGAGCTGTTCTGCGGCTGGCCGACGCGGGCCATCTGCCAGTCGGCGCGGTAGCGCAGCACGCCCAGCAGCGCCTCGAGGCGGGCGAGGAGGGTGCGGGCCGCGCGCAGGTCCAGCAGCGGCGGCACGTGGGCCTCGTCGAGCGTGGCCTGGCCGCTGCTGCTGACGCGGGCGATGCGCGCGATGGGCAGCACCACGTCCTGGCTGGAGGCCTCGGACTGGCGCAGCAGGCGCAGGTCCAGCACGCCCAGGCCCACGGCCTCCGGCGGGGCGGGGTCGGGCGAGCTGTCGTCGGCGAGCTCGACCATCTGGCGGCGGTAGCGCGCGCGGGCGCCACCGGGCAGCGCGGCTTCCTGGGGCTGGGCCGGGCCGACGCCGGCGCGTGCCACGGCGAGCACGAAGACGGCCCCCTCGTCGCGCGGCGCGAGCAGGACGGGCGGCGGCAGCGGCTGGTCGGCGGGCAGGTCGAAGGGCGTGCCGTCGGGCAGTACGCCGGCGGCGGCGCGCAGGCTCAGCTGGCCGTGGGCCAGGGCACCGGCGTCCACGTCCAGCGCCAGCAGGCCGTGCGCCGGCAGGCGCCAGGCGGCGGTGAGCGCCTGGGCATGGTGGCGCAGGTGCGCCTGGAGGTGCTGGAACTGCTGCGGCAGCAGGTCCAGGTCGTCGGTCCACAGGACCGGATGGGCGGGGCGGGGCATCGTCATCGGTAGAAGGCGCCGGTTTGGCGCGGCAGGGCATCGGCCCGGCGCTCGTCGAAGGCGGGCGGACGGACCGGCTGGGGCAGGGAGGCCGGATAGGGCGGATGAATGGGCATGGGCAGGTCGGGGGCCTGCGGCGCTGCGTCGCCCACCGCGGGCGGGGCCGCCGGTGCCGGGCAGGCGGCGGGCTGGGGCGCCGGTGCGCCGCCTGCCGGCGCTGCCGCCGCGTTCTCGCGCAGCAGGTGCAGCGTGGTGCCGTGCACGTACAGCGTCCAGCCGGTGGCGATGGTGGCCTCGTCCAGCGGCAGCAGCACGCGCCCCGTCCCGGGCTGCTGCGGCGCGCGGAAGTCGGCGGCGATGCCCAGCGTGCCGGGCTGGCTGCCGATCCAGCCCACGCCGACCATGGCGCCGGGCGGCACCACGTAGTCCTGCACCTCGCGCACCTCGGCGCCCATGGCGGCCCGGTCCGTGGCGAAGAGCTGGGCCGCGGGCAGGCTGGCGAAGCGGGTGGCCGAGGCCAGCTCGGCGATGCGGATGCGCACCGGCGCCGCCTCGCCGCGCTCGTTGGGGTTGATCCAGGCATCGGTGCACAGCAGCAGCCGCAGGGCCTGCCGGCGGCCTTCGGGCGCCGCCGCCTGCGGTCCCGAGGCCTCGGCCTTGCCGCCCCTGCCCCTGGCGGCCGCGTCGGCGGCGGCCAGCGCGGGCCGGGCCTGCACGCCCAGCATCTTGAGCACCGGCACCTGCTCCAGCGCCGGCGATACGGCATCGTCCAGCCCGCGCACGACGGCGCAGCCCGCCAGCAGCCCGGGCAGCACCGCCAGCGCGGCATGCCGCAGCAGGGTCGTCACGCGCACAGCAGCAGCACCCGTGTCTGGTTGGGCGTGCAGGCGACCGACACCACGTTGCACAGGTTCGAGATGCCCATCGAGCCCAGGCGCTGCGTGGGCAGCGCGCCGGTGAGGAAGGTGGTGGCGTTGACCAGCGTGGTCTGCGGCCCGAGCACCAGGCCCGAGGCGACGCCGCTCACGCCCGGCAGGTCGCCCATGGACAGGCCGATGACCGTGGCCATGTTGTGCACCGGCGCGCCGCCGATGAAGATGTTCATCGGCGCCGGCGTGCCCATCACCTCCTGCGCCATGTTGGGATAGGGCATGGGCACGAGCAGCGGGCCCATGGGCGTGAGGCACACGTCCGGAAAGCCCTGCTTGAGGGCCGGCAGCTGGTTGAGGGCGAACATCGCGCGCTGCTCCCGCTCACCCGACGTGCACCTGCACGCCGTCGACCTTGAGCATGCCCTGGGCCTGCAGCACGGCCGTGCCGCCACCCAGGGCGAGCAACTGCGCGGCATGCACGTCGAGCGTGCCGCAGCGCAGCGATTCCACGTCCTGCACCTGGCGCAGGCTGCGTCCGCGCCACGCCAGGCACTGGCGGGCCCAGCTCGATAGCGTGCCGAACACGCCCTCCGCCGCGGCGGCCACGGCGCGCAGCCGGGTGGCGGCGAGCGCCACCTCGCCATGGGTGGCCGTCCAGTCCTGGCTTTCGGTGCGCAGGTGCGTGCTGCGCAGGCTGCACTG
Organism: Pseudacidovorax intermedius; assembly: GCF_001476815.1. GTDB lineage: Bacteria > Pseudomonadota > Gammaproteobacteria > Burkholderiales > Burkholderiaceae_C > Xenophilus > Xenophilus intermedius_A. Next base: position 3,025 of record NZ_LDSL01000251.1, read on the forward strand.
CGCGGCCTGCAGTTCGAGCACCGGTGCCGCGGCGCGGAGGTTGCGGCTGCCGCGCGCGGCCAGCACGGCCACGATCCAGCCGCTGCCGCCGTGGCGGGCGACCAGCACCGCGTCGCCCGCCACGGCGGCAG
>NZ_LDSL01000252.1 GCF_001476815.1 Pseudacidovorax intermedius
CGACAGCGGCGTCAGCGCGCAGGCGGCCGACAGCCAGGCCGAGAGCCGGCGCGAGGGCAGGGCGGGCGAAACGTGCGACGGGCGGGCTCGGGTCATGGCAGCGCGTTCAGGGACGGGCGGCCGGGGCCACGGGGGTTGCAGGGATAGAAGCCGTTGCGGCCGCATCGCGTGCGCCGGGCTGGGGCCGTTGCGGCATGGGCAGGTACAGTACCGCCGCGCGGTCGCCCTGGTTCAGGCCGTCGTACGCCAGCACGCCGATGAGGTCACCGGGCGCGGGGCTGAGGCTCTTGAGCGAGAGTGGCACCGTCTCGCCCGGCAGCATCGACTGCTTGGGGAATTCGGGCAGGGGCTTGCAGCGCACCAGCTCGGGCTTGCTGGCGGGGCACAGGCCGCCTTGGTCCAGGTAGATGTGGTGGCCGGAGTCGTTGGTGAGCGTGTAGCCGCTGGCGGTGGGCTGCAGCTGGAACTGGTCGGTGGCCAGCGGCGGGAAGGCGCGGCGGTTGACGGTGACCAGGGCTTCGAAGCCGAGAAGGTAGGCGCTTTGCATGGAGCGGCGCTGCTGTTCGTCGGCGCGGATGTTGGAGATGTCGACGAATTTGACGTAGTAGCTTTGGGAATCCGCTGTCATCTTGTGCGGGTCGGCGACGACGCGGGCCGTGAACGCATTGCCAGGGGCCAGGACGAATTCTTCGGGGTAGACCTGCAAGGCGCCGTTTTGCACAGGGCGGCGCTCGCGTTTGCCGTCGACAACCAGCACTTGTTCGGCACTGCTCTTGACGTAGATGGGCGCATTGCTAGTGTTGTGTATAACCAGCGTGCCAATGAATCGATTCTTGGCGTCGAGGTTCATCATGATTGTCTGCAGATACCAAGTCTCGGGCTTTTCGTATTTATTCTCAGAATTTGCAAATGAATAGCAAGAAAAAATACTGGAGGCAAAAAAGAAAAATGTGATTCTAAGAAAATTCAAGGAAATTTTATTGATCATTATTCAAATTCCCACAGTGATGCCTATCATGAGTCTGCTGAGCTAGCTTGCGTTTGAATATCAACTGCCAATCTTTTGCTAAAAATCCAGGTCTGAATAAAACCAGGCCTGGATTTTTGTTAAAGCATTAGCTTTGAAGACGCAAGATTCAATTAGATCGGCGTCGCAACGACGGTAACCGTGTCGGTGTAAATCTTGGTGCCCACGGGCAGGGCTGCGCCGCCTTGCACCACGATAGACTTCATAAGGGCGCCCGCGCCACAGGAACTTGCGGCGGTAACCGTGCTTGCTGCGGGCACGGTCAGACCAGTGGTGTCGAGGCTCGTATCAACTACGCTATTGGCGTCACCTTGTACACCGGTCGACAGCACATATTCCAACGTGCTGCCGTCTGCTGCCTTGGCCAGCAGCCCATTGCCTGCCGAGGAACTTCCCTTACCATTTGCCGAGGTAAAGGTGAGCTTTACAGAGCCTCCGCCAGTGTCGACGACGCAATATTGATCCTGCGCGCCTGGCAGAAAGCCATACTTGGTATAAGCGTTGCCGGAGTTCGGCGTCACCAATGCATCTTGGAGACCGAGCACTTGTACTTGGCGCGGGTTGCTATTGAAAGTGTTGGTAAACGATCCAGTCGACGTTGCACCCAAGGTGCCTTGGGTCGCGGCGGCCGCAATGCCAGAAACAGCAGCCAGGGCCAGGAAGGCCAGTTTGAATTTACGCATGTGAATTACTCCAAAATTCCATATGGAACAAAAAATGATGAGGTGAATTTCCCCCCATCCCTATCCGCCCGGCGGCTGCTGCGGCAGCCGTCGGGCAGACCTCTGCGTGCCGGCAATGACCTGCCGCCACGACTGAATTCGCTGCACTGCCCCGGGAATGCCGGGCAGAACAATGTTCTATTTGGCTATTGCGGCGACGCCACCACCGTCACCACATCCGTGTACGGCCCGCCCCCCGCCGGCACGCTGCCGGTCGGCGCAATCGACTTGGTCACGTTGCCGCTGCCGCAGGCGCTGCTGTCCCGCGCCGTCCTGCCCGCCGCCAATACGAAGGTCGCCGTGCCCGAGCGCGACACCTGCACCTCGGCACTGCCGTCGCTGTTGGCCACGAACTGCTGGTACGCCATGCCGGTGCCGGCGGTGTTCTTGGCCAGCCAGCTCTGGCCATCACTCGCCGCGCCGTTGCCGCTGCTGAACGCCAGCGACACGGCCTTGCCGTCCGCGCTCACGATGCAGAAGTTGTCCGCCTGCCGTGCGGTGGCCGTCTTCGCGGAGACCGGGGCGGCGGCGGGGCCCAGCGCACGGTCGGACAGGCCGACGATCTGGACCTGCGCCATGCACGGGCCCGTGGCGGCCGACAAGAGCGCAAGTGCCGCACAGAGCTGCCTGGCTGTTCGAGATGGCTTCGCGCCAGTCAGGCGTGCCCGCGCAGCACCCGCAGCGGCACGGCCGAATCGCCGTGCACGAAGGTACGTCTTGGCATGGCCGAAATCGGGGTGCGATGCCTCAAGACCGCACTCTGGGTGGCG
>NZ_LDSL01000253.1 GCF_001476815.1 Pseudacidovorax intermedius
CAAGGTCTTCGGCGAGGACCGCGGAAAGATGAGTGCGGGCAACATGACGCGCCTGAAACCCGCCGACGCCGCCGCCGCGTACAAGAACTACCTGCGCCGCCTGTCCGACATGCTGGACGACCGCAGCCACCTGCTGGGGGAGGTGCCCTGCATCGCCGACTTCGCGGCCTACCACCCGCTCTGGTACACCAGCCGCGTGAATGCCGTGAAGTCCATCCTCGATCTGACCCCGGCCGTGCTGGACTGGATGGACCGCATCAAGGCCATCGGCCACGGCAGCTTCGAGAAGATCACGTCCGCCGACGCGCTGGCCATCGCCAAGGCCGCGACACCCAAGACCCTGCTGACCGACAGCACCTTCCAGGACGAGCACGGCATTCCCCTGGGCAGCGCCGTCACCATCCGCGCCGAGAGCTTCGGCCTCGAAGAAACCGCCGGCACGCTGGTGGCCGCCACGCGCACGCACTTCACGCTGGCGCGCCAGGACGAGCGCGCGGGTGCACTGCACGTG
>NZ_LDSL01000254.1 GCF_001476815.1 Pseudacidovorax intermedius
GCTTCGGCCTGCGCCGCGGCGCCTTCGACAGCACCGGCCCCGTGGGCCGGAACTTCGCCTACCGCCTCAACGTGGCGGTGGAAGACCGCGACAGCTTCCGCGACTTCATCCAGGCCCGGCGCGAGGTGCTGGCGCCCGCCTTCACCTGGAAGCTCGGCGGCGACACGGTGCTGGAGTACGTGGGCGAGTACCTGCGCCACCGCACGCCCATGGACCGCGGCGTGGTGGCCGTGAACGGGCGCCTGGGCGCCATCCCGCGCAGCCGCTTCCTGGGCGAGCCGGCGGACGGCGACATGACGGTGCGCAACCAGACGCACCAGCTGCTGCTGACGCACGAATGGAGCGCCGCGTGGCGCAGCCGCGTCGGCCTGTCCTACCGCACGACGGGGGTCGAGGGCTTCTCGTCCGAGGCCACCGCGCTGCGGCCGGACGGCATGCTGACGCGCCAGCGGCGCTTCCGCGACTACGACTCCAACGACCTGGCACTGCAGGCCGAGCTGCAGGGCAACGTGGCGACCGGCAGCGTGGAACACGAACTGCTGATCGGCCTGGAGCGCTACCGCT
>NZ_LDSL01000255.1 GCF_001476815.1 Pseudacidovorax intermedius
CCCGAGCCCGGCGCCCAGCTGGACGCCGCCAGCCCCCTCCCCCCCGACATCGCCGCCGCCGACGAGCCCGGGAAGGTGCCGCTGGCCATCGAGGACTGGGCCACCGTGCTCATCATGGGCCTGCTGGCCTGCATCACCTTCGCCAACGTGCTGGTGCGCTACTTCACCGACACCTCCTTCGCCTGGACGGAAGAGTTCTCGGTGTTTCTCATGATCCTGCTGGCCATGGTGGGCGGCTGCGCCGCCGTGGCGCGCGACCGGCACATCCGCATCGAGTACTTCAGCGAGGCCGGCTCCATGACCCGCCGCCGGCGCCTGGCGCAGTTCGGCGCGGCCATGGTGGCGCTGCTGTTCTTCCTGATCGCCGCGCTGTCGGTGCGCATCGTGTGGGACGACTGGCGCTTCGAGGAAACCTCGCCGGGCATCGGCGTGCCGCAGTGGTGGTACTCGATCTGGCTGCCCATCGTGTGCACCGGCATCGGCCTGCGCGCCGTCGGCCTGTTCATCCGCCGGGGCCGGCGCACTGCAGCCGGCGACGGGAGCGACGCATGATCGCCACCCTGCTCTTCGTCGGCTTCGTGGCCATGATGCTGATCGGCGTGCCGATCGGCGCGGCGCTGGGCCTGGCGGGCGCGGCCTGCATCGCGCTGGCCAATGCCGATGCGCAATGGTTCGGCCTGCTGGCCGTGCCGCAGAATTTCTATGCGGGCCTGGGCAAGTACCCGCTGCTGGCGATTCCGATGTTCGTGCTGGTGGGCTCGATCTTCGACCGCTCGGGCGTGGCGCTGCGGCTGGTGAACTTCGCCATCGCCATCGTGGGCCGCGGGCCCGGCATGCTGCCGCTGGTGGCCATCGTGGTCGCCATGTTCCTGGGCGGCATCTCGGGCTCGGGCCCGGCCAATGCGGCGGCCGTGGGCGCGGTGATGATCGCGGCCATGTCGCGCGCCGGCTATCCGGCGGCGTACTCGGCCAGCGTGGTCGGCGCCGCGGCGGCCACCGACATCCTGATCCCACCCTCGGTGGCCTTCATCGTGTACTCGGTGCTGGTGCCGGGCGCCTCGGTGCCGGCGCTGTTCGCGGCCGGCATGGTGCCGGGCATCCTGGCCGGCCTGGCGCTGATCGTGCCGGCGGTGTGGATGGCCCGCCGCCACAACATGGGCGCGCTCGAGGCCACATTGCCCCGCCCGCCCTTCTGGCAGAGCCTGCGCCAGGCCGTGTGGGGCCTGGCGGCGCCGGTGCTCATCCTCGGCGGCATGCGCGCCGGCTGGTTCACGCCCACCGAGGCGGCGGTGGTGGCCGTGTTCTACGGCCTCTTCGTGGGCATGGCGATCCACCGCACGATCACCGTGCGCGACCTGTTCCCCATCCTGCGCGAGTCGGGCGAGCTGTCGGCCGTGATCCTGATTGTGGTGTCGCTGGCGGGCATCTTTGCCTATTCGCTCTCCACGCTGGGCGTCATCGACCCGGTGGCCAAGGCCATCGTCAACTCGGGCCTGGGCGAGTACGGCGTGCTGTCGCTGGTCATCCTCATGCTGATCACGGTGGGCATGTTCCTGGACGGCGTGTCGATCTTCCTGATCTTCGTGCCGCTGCTGTGGCCCATCGTGCAGCACTACCACTGGGACCCGGTGTGGTTCGGCGTGCTGCTCACGCTCAAGGTGGCGCTGGGCCAGTTCACGCCGCCGCTGGCCGTGAACCTGATGGTGTCCTGCCGCATTGCCGGTGTCCGCATGGAATCCACCGTGCGCTGGGTGGGCTGGATGCTGTTCGCCATGTTCCTGGTGATGGTGGCCGTGATCATCTGGCCGCAGCTGGCGCTGTGGCTGCCGCGCTACCTCGGCTACTGAACGCCGCCGCGCCTGACAGACAGACAACCCCAAGGAGACGAAGCATGACCCCATCCACCTTCCGCCGCGGCCTCATCGGCCTGGCCGCCGCCGCCGTGGCCCTGGCCACCTTCTCGACCGGCGCCGCCGCGCAGGCTAACTACAAGGCCGAGTACAAGATGTCGCTGGTGCTGGGCCCGCCCACGCCCTGGGGCATGGCCGGCAAGCTGTGGGCCGACAAGGTCAAGGAGCGCACGCAGGGCCGCATCAACATCAAGCTCTACCCCGGCGTGTCGCTGATCCAGGGCGACCAGACGCGCGAGTTCAGCGCGCTGCGCCAGGGCGTGATCGACATGGCCGTGGGCTCGACCATCAACTGGTCGCCGCAGGTGAAGGAGCTCAACCTCTTCTCGATGCCCTTCCTGATGCCCGACTACGCCGCCATCGACGCGCTGACGCGGGGCGAGGTGGGCCAGGACATCTTCGCCCGCCTGGACAAGGCCGGCGTGGTGCCGCTGGCC
>NZ_LDSL01000256.1 GCF_001476815.1 Pseudacidovorax intermedius
CGGGCGGGGCGTGGAAGGCTTGGCGAAGAGCGGCATGGTCAGGAGGGGCGCGTGGCGCCGGGGGAGGCGGAAAGAGAGGACGCGGAAGGCGCCGGGGCGATGAACTCGCGCCGCCCGCGGTCGGGAAAGAGCGCCAGCGGCAGCCCGCGCGTGCCGCTGGCCTTGGCATAGACGCTGCGGATGCCGTCGAAGCGGCAGGCCTCGGCCTCGCAGCCGCTGAGGTCGGCGAAGTCGAGTTCGGCATCGCGGAAGTCGCAGTCGTGCAGGCGGCTGTCGCGCAGGTCGGCCTGCGGCAGTGCAGCGCGCGCGAGGTTGCAGCCGTCCAGCCGCGCCGCATTCCAGAGCGAGGCCTCGAGCCGCGCGCCGGCCAGACTGCATTGCGCGAGCACGGCGCCGCTCCACTGGGTCTGCCGCAGGTCGAGCCCGGTGAGCGCCACGCGCCGCAGCCGGGCCTGTGCGAAGCCGGCATTGGGCAGGCGCGAGCCGGCGAAGTCGCAGTCCTCGATGCGGGCCTCGGCGAACTGGGAGCGGGCGAAGTCGCAGTCCACCAGCTGGCTTCCTTGCAGCTGCAGGCCGGGCAGGACGCAGCCCGTCCAGTGCAGGCCGCGCAACTCGCCGGCCGGCAGGCGGGCCTGGCCGACCTGGCAGGACTGCCAGCGGCTGCCGGCGAGCTGCGCGTCCGTCCATTGGCAGGCTTCCCACACGGTGCGCGCGGCCTGGCTGTGCTGCCAGTCCGTGCCGTCCAGCGCGCACTGCACGAAGGCGCTGTCGTCCAGCCGGCAGGCCTGCCACAGGCTGCCGTGCAGCCGGCCCTGCACGATGCGCAGGCGCTGGTGGCGGCCCTGCTGCCAGCAGGCGCCCTGGAGGGTGCAGGCATGCAGCAGCAGGTCCTGCGTGTCGGCCAACTGCCAGTCGCTGGCAGACAGGTCGCAGTGCACGAAGCGCGCGTCGTCCAGGCGGGCGCTGCCCAGGCGCGCGCCGGCCAGGGTGCAGTTCAGGAAGGTGGCGCCGGTCCAGTCCTCGGTGCCGAGGTCGCAGCCGGACAGATCCAGCGCCTCGACCGGCAGGCCGCGGGCCTGGCGCTCGCGCGCCAGGGCGAGGGCGGTCTCATGCGCGCTGCCGGCGGTGTGCAGGCCGCTCACGGTTGCGCCTCCTTCGGCCGTGGCTGCCACACGCAGGCGGGCGTGGCCAGGGCCAGCGGGTCGCCCTGGGCGTCGATGCGCACCTCGCCCAGCCAGCAGGACTGCAGGATGGTGTCGCGCAGCGTGGCGCCGCGCAGGTCGGCGGCCAGCAGCACGCCGTGCTCGATGCGCACGCCCTGCAGCAGGCTGCCGCGCAGGTCGGTGCGCAGGGCCTGCAGGCAGTGGGCCTGCAGGCCGTGCAGGTCGGCCTCGCGCAGGTCGGCGCCGCTCCAGTCGACGCCGTCCAGCCGCGCCGTCTGCCATTGGCTGGCGCGCAGCGCGGCGCCGCGCAGACTGACGGCCGTGAGCCGGCTGCCGCGCCAGTCGCCGGGCAGCACGCCGGGCACGAAGCCGCAGCGCAGCAGCTGTGCCTGGGCGAAGCTGGCGCCGCCGAGGTCGCACTGGTTCCAGGCGCTGCGCTGCGCGTCCACCGCCGCGAAGCCGGCACCGGCCAGCGCCATGCCGCTGAAGGTGGTGCGTGCCAGCACCGTGCCGTCGAAGCTCGCGCCGGGCCAGCCGCCGCCGTGCAGGATGCATTCGCTGAACTGCGCGCTGCCCCAGCGGCTGGCGGGCGCCTCGCAGTGCAGCCACTGGCTGCGGTGGGCCTGCAGGCCGGCGGCGTCCATGCCGTCGAGGCGGCACTGCAGGAAGGTGCTGCCGGTGGCGCGGCCCTGCGGCCACTGCACGTCGGCCAGGTCGCACTGGGCGAAGGTGCAGTCGGTCAGGACGGCGCCTTGCAGCAGCGCGCCGCGCAGGTCGCATTCGCGCAGGGTCACCGCTTCCAGGTGCAGGCCGCGCAGGTCGCGGCC
>NZ_LDSL01000257.1 GCF_001476815.1 Pseudacidovorax intermedius
CGCGCTGGCCGAGGCCGGCGCCGTAGGTGGGCTGGTCCTGCGTGCCGAGCAGGGCCGACAGGCTGCGCTCCACGGCGGCGGCGCGGCGGGCGATGCCGGCGCGCAGCACGCGCAGGCGCTGGGCCACGCCCTCGATGCGGTCGCGGAAGTCGGCGTCGAACACTTCGGCCGACAGGGCCGACTCGAGCACGTTGCTGAAGCCGGCGGCGACCTGGCGCATGCCGTTGCAGGCGGCTTCCAGGGCGGGGGCATCGCCTTCGAGCAGGCGGGCGTCCACGGCGTCGAGCTGGCGCTCCACTTCCTGCAGCAGGTCTTCGGTCGATTCGCGGGTGTCGATCATCACGGGAGCTTGCATGGCGTTCAACCTTTGGTGCGGCTCAGCATTTCCTGAGCATTGGCGAGCATCTTGTCGGCGACGGCGCCGGCGTCCACAGTGAAGGTGCCGTTGGCAATGGCTTCGCGCATCGAGGCCACCTTGGCCTCGTCGATGCCCGAGCCCGAACCGGTGCGGCCGAGCGACTTGACGGTCGAGGAGACCTCGACCGACACGCCGGCGCCGGCAGGCGTGCTGCCCGACGTGGCAGGCGCACGACTGGCGCGGTCCGGCTGGACCGCCCCGGTTTCGATTTGCCCGACATCTAGGTTGCTTGCACCGATTCTCATCACTGGACTCCTTGCCCCCTGAAGAGGGCAGCGTCACTGTTTTTCGGCGGGGCTGACCGGAACTTAAGAACTTTTTTGGGTTTTTTTGCAGGCGCCCCGCCCACCCGGTTGAAACGCCCCGCGAGGGAGCGCGTGCGCGGGCCGGACGGACCGGCGGCGCGGGCGCCATCTTAATGAATGCGGTGCCGCCCTTCAGAGCGCAAGGCGAACCGTGCCGGCGTCCACCACCTGGCCGGTGGCGATGCGGCCGTTGGGCATGCGCACCCGCACCGGCTCGCCGACGGCGCCGGCGCTGAGGGTCTGGCCTTCGGTGCTGACCTCGAAGCCCTGGCCGCCGGCCAGCACGCGCACGGCG
>NZ_LDSL01000258.1 GCF_001476815.1 Pseudacidovorax intermedius
TGTCTCGATGGTCAGCAGCGGCATGTTGGTGCGCGCAGCCTTGGTGCTGAGCTGCGAGAGGTTGTAGAGGGGGCGGTCGTAGGTCTCGACCAAGTACATCTTGCCGTCCACGTGCCGCTCCCGGCGGCGGGCTGTGAGTGCGGCCTTGGCGGCCAGGTGAGTGGCGGCCTCTTTGGATGGCGGGCGCTTGATGGCGCCGCGGGGGAGTGAGAGCAAGGTCATGGTCATCCTCATGGTCCTCGGTTGATTTTTTTGTGAAGGGGGAGCACCCTCAGGGCTCGGGATCCAAAGCTTTGCCGATCAGGCCGGGTAGCCCGTCGGCATTGCTCTTCGGTGGGGAGGGTGACGAGCGTCACCGTGTTCGGGAAGCCGGCTGAGATCTCGGACTGCGCGCTGCTCGAGGCAGCGCTCCTAGAGACTGGCGGTTTGCAATATCTCTAGGGAGATCGCAATCTCGTCGCGGCCTCTTGGCATCGAGGGACACGCTGCCAGGCGCATCACGCGGAAAAATCACGTGTCCTACGACGTTCCTGCCGGCACGGCCAAGCCTGATCCGCTTGTTCCGCTCGCGCGCCGCGCCGTGCGAGTTTTGCGCGGGGCGCGGTCTCGTCCGGCCGTAGACTAGTTCCGCCAAGAGCGAAAATTAGGCCGCTCGATGGCGGCCTGTCCCTTGGGCTGGATCGCTATGCCGGTGACCCGGTCACGCGTCGCGCTTCTTCGCTTGCGCGTCGATCCACGCTGCGACTTCGGCCCACCGCCAGTACGGCGTCTTGCTGCCGGCCAAGTGCAGTGGCTGCGGGAACGTGGGGTCGTAACGCGTGCCCTTCTTGTTCAGCACGTAGCTGAGCTTGGATTTACTCCAGGCCAGCATGGTCAGCAGATCTTGCTTCCGCATGAGCGATTCGTCATCACGGGAAGCCGGCTGCCGGCTCACCTCAGGCGTCGGCGGCGACGTGCCGGCATCTGCGGCCGGGCT
>NZ_LDSL01000259.1 GCF_001476815.1 Pseudacidovorax intermedius
TCCTCGCCCTGGCCCTGGCCAGCGCGCCGGCCAGGGCCAGGGCGAGGAAGCGGCTGCGGACGGGCGAAGACGTCATGGGCGTGGGGTCGGGAGGGGGTCAGCCGCGCGGCAGGTCGATGCGGAATCGTGCGCCGGGGCCGGTGGGCAGCAGCGCAATGCGGCCACCATGGGCTGCAATGTACTCCTGCACGATCGACAGGCCGATGCCTGTGCCTTTGACCGTGTGCTCCGGCTGGCGTTCGCCGCGGAAGAAGGGCTCGAACACGCGGTCGCGGTCTTCCGGCGCGATGCCGGGGCCGGCGTCGCTGATCTCGATGCTGGCGGTGTCGCCGGTGGCGGACACCGCCAGCGCGATGGTGCCGCCGCGGGCCGAGAAGCGGATGGCGTTGGACAGCAGGTTGGCCACGGCCGTGCCCAGCTTGGCCGGATCGGCCATCACCGTCACCGGCTCGCCCTCCACCCGCACCGTGAGGCCGTGCGACTGCCACTGCAGGCGCTGCGCCTCGATCTGGTCCTGCACCAGCTTGACCAGGTTGCAGCGCTCGCGCTTGAGCTGCCGGGCCTCGAAGGCGGCGGCGTTGAAGCGCAGCAGGGCCTCGATCTGGCTCTGCAGCGACACGGCGTTCTGCTGCAGGATCTGCGCGACCTCGCGCTGCGCGGGATTCAGCTCGCCCGTCACGCCGTCCTCCAGCAGCGACACGCCTTCGCGCAGCGCCGCCAGCGGCGTCTTGAGCTCGTGCGACACATGGCGCAGGAAGCGGGCCTTGTCGGCGTCCAGCTCCATCAACCGCAGGCGCAGCCAGTCCAGCTGCTGGGACACGCGCCGCACGTCGGCCGGGCCCAGGATGTCGATGGGCTCGTCCAGCCGGTTCTCGCCCAGGCGCACGATGGCGCGCTCCAGCCGCTTGAAGGGCCGCGCCAGCCAGATGCCGAAGGCCAGCGCCAGGGCCGCCGCCAGGCCGCTCGCGGCCACCACCTGCAGGGTCAGCCGGCGGCGCGCGGCCTCCAGCCGGTCGGCCAGGGCGTTGTTCTGGGTCTCGATCAGCATCTGCGCCTGCTGGGCGAGCTGGGTGTTGAGCGCATCCAGTTCGCGGAACTGCAGCGCCATCGAGCCCTCGCGCGCCAGTGCCGTTTCGGGCGCGCCGTTCATCAGGCCCTCGATGGTGGCCATCTGGGCGCGCCACAGTTCGGCCGACTGCGGCAGCAGGCCGTTGTCGACCAGTCGCTGCACCACGTTCTGCGCGTCCTTCTGCGCGTCGGCGAAGCGGCGGCGCAGCACGGCGTCGTTGAGCACCAGCGACTGGCGGCCCGAGCGTTCCATGGCGGCGCTGCGCTCGGCCAGCGACTGGGCGGCGCCCGACAGCAGCAGCGCCCGGCGCGCCGCCTCGCGGCTCTGGGTGATGAG
>NZ_LDSL01000026.1 GCF_001476815.1 Pseudacidovorax intermedius
GGCGCGCCTGTCGGCCGCCGCCTCCACGGGCGAGAAGCCACCGGGGGCGTTGATGCGCGCGATCTCGGCCAGTTCGTTCAGCGGCAGCTCGACCACGAGGGCGCCGGCGGCCGACAGGCGCGCCAGGGCACGCTCGACGGCCCGCCCCACGGCCGGTTCGGCGCCGTCGAACATCAGCGCACGGGGCACCGCCAGACGCAGTCCGGCCACGCCGTCGCGGCGGCGCACGGCCAGCGGCGCGTCGGCGATGGCACTGTCCATGGCGAGGCAGTCTTCCACCGTGCGCGCCATGGCGCAAACGGTGTCCAGCGAACGGGCCAGCTCGAAGGCACCGTCGCGGGGCGTACGGCGCTGCGTGTTCTTGAAGCCCACCAGCCCGCACAGCGCGGCCGGGATGCGGATGGAGCCGCCGGTGTCCGAACCCAGCGCGCCCACGGCCAGTCCCAACGCCACCGACACGGCCGCACCGCTGGAGGAGCCGCCCGGGATGCGCGCCACCTGCGCATCGGCCGGGTTGCGCGGCGTGCCGCGGTGCGGGTTGATGCCCACGCCGGAGAAGGCGAACTCGGTCATGTTGGTCTTGCCGACGATGGCCGCGCCCTGCCGCCGCAGGCGGGCGACCGCCGCGGCATCGCGCGCGGCGGGCGCCTCACCCTCGCACACCACCGAGCCGGCGAGCGTGGTTTCGCCGGCCACGTCGTAGAGGTCCTTGACCGACACCGGCAGCCCGGCCAGCGGCGGCAGCGGCACGCCGGCGGCCTGCATCGCATCCGCATGGCGGGCGGCGGCGCGTGCGGCCTCCGGGTAAAGGCGGGTGAACACATGGGCCGCCTCGGGGGCCGACGCGCCGTCGAGCACCTGCTCGATCAGCGCTTCATGCGTGAGCGCGCCAGCGGCGATGCGCTGGCGCAATTCGGCGAGAGGGGGAAGAAAAGTCATGCGGGCGTTTCTAGCACGCCCCTGCTTGCCTCGGTGGCCCAACGGGCCCCGCGCGGCCCGGTGCCGCTCAGTCTTCGCGCCCCGCCGGCTTCGCGCTCACGTCGCTGACGTCGGCACCGAAGCCGCGGCGGCCGGCGGGCACCAGTTCGCCCCGGGCACGGGCCGCCATCTCGTCGGCCGCGGAGCGGGCAGGCTTGCGGGCCTCGGCCGCGGCGCGGAAGCGCTCGAAGCCGGCACGCGGGTCGAAGCGGCCGCCAAAGGCGGCCGCCCCCAGCGGCGACACGGGCTTGCCGGTGAGCCGCGCCCAGGCGCTGTGAACCATCCAGCCCAGTGCCAGCAGCAGCGCCACCACGGCGAGGCTCGCCGCGAAGACGAGGCCGAGGAACACGAGGACGAGACGGATCAGGAAGTTCATCATGAAAGCTTAGTCGACCGGCATCCGCGAGGGTTCCGCATCGATACGAATTGAAAAGAAGCATCGGCCGCCGACGCAGCCAAAAAAGAAGGCCCGCGCCCCGATGGGGCGCGGGCCAGGGGCGACATCCGCGACACGCCGGGCCGCCGCGCGATCTCAGGCCGCGGCCTCGGCCGCCTCGCCCGCCTTGGCGAAGTGGAAGGCGCCCGGCTCGCGGATCGGGTCCACGGTGACGCGCACCTCGTCCTTCGGCCCGAAGCGGCCTTCCAGCAGCAGCTTCGACAGCGGGTTCTCGATGCGCTGCTGGATCGCCCGCTTGAGCGGCCGCGCACCGAACACCGGGTCGAAGCCCACCTTGGCGATCTCGGCCAGGGCGGCCGGCGCCACGTCCAGGCCGATCTCCAGCTTGGCCAGGCGCGCCTTGAGCACCTCCAGCTGGATCGCGGCGATGGCCTCGATGTTCTTCGCGTCCAGGCCGTGGAACACCACCGTCTCGTCGATCCGGTTCAGGAACTCGGGGCGGAAGTGGTTGCGCAGCTCGTCCCACACCGCGTCCTTGACCTCCTGCTGGTCGCGTCCCGCCATCGCCTGGATGATCGGCGAGCCGATGTTGCTGGTCATCACGATCACCGTGTTCTTGAAGTCCACGGTGCGGCCCTGGCCGTCGGTCAGGCGGCCATCGTCCAGCACCTGCAGCAGGATGTTGAACACGTCCGGATGGGCCTTCTCCATCTCGTCGAGCAGCACCACGCTGTAGGGCTTGCGGCGCACGGCCTCGGTCAGGTAGCCGCCTTCGTCGTAGCCCACGTAGCCCGGGGGCGCGCCGATCAGCCGGCTCACCGAATGCTTCTCCATGAACTCGCTCATGTCGATGCGGATCAGGTGGTCCTCGCTGTCGAACAGGAAACCCGCCAGCGCCTTGCACAGCTCGGTCTTGCCCACGCCCGTGGGGCCGAGGAAGAGGAAGGAGCCGGTCGGCCGGTTCGGGTCGGACAGGCCCGAGCGCGAGCGCCGGATGGCATTGGCCACCGCGGTGATGGCCTCGTCCTGGCCCACCACGCGCTCATGCAGCTTGTCTTCCATGCGCAGCAGCTTCTCGCGCTCGCCCTGCATCATCTTGGACACCGGAATGCCGGTGGAACGCGAGACGACCTCGGCGATCTCTTCGGCGCCCACCTCGGTGCGCAGCAGGCGGTTGCCGCTGCCCTTGCCGTCGGCGCCGGCTTCCTTGTCCTGGGCTTCCTTCAGCCGCTTCTCCAGCTCCGGCAGGCGGCCGTACTGGATCTCGGCAACCTTGTTGAAGTCGCCCTTGCGGGTGGATTCCTCGATCTGGAAGCGCAGCTTGTCGATCTCTTCCTTGATCTGCGCCGAGCCCTGCGCCGCAGCCTTCTCGGACATCCAGATTTCTTCCAGGTCCGAATACTCCTTCTGCACCTTATCGACCTCCTGGTCGAGCAGTTCGAGCCGGCGGATGGAGGCCTCGTCGGTCTCTTTCTTCATGGCCTCGCGCTCGATCTTGAGCTGGATCAGGCGCCGGTCCAGCCGGTCCATCTGCTCGGGCTTGGAGTCGATCTCGATCTTGATCTTGGCCGCGGCCTCGTCGATCAGGTCGATGGCCTTGTCGGGCAGGAAGCGGTCGGTGATGTAGCGGTTGGACAGCTCGGCCGCCGCCACGATGGCCGCGTCGGTGATCTCCACGCCGTGGTGCACCTCGTACTTCTCCTGCAGGCCGCGCAGGATGGCGATGGTGTCCTCCACGCTGGGCTCGCCCACCAGGATCTTCTGGAAGCGGCGCTCCAGGGCGGCATCCTTTTCGATGTACTTGCGGTATTCGTCGAGCGTGGTGGCGCCGATGCAGTGCAGTTCGCCGCGCGCCAGGGCGGGCTTGAGCATGTTGCCGGCGTCCATGGCGCCCTCGGCCTTGCCGGCGCCGACCATGGTGTGGATCTCGTCGATGAAGACGATGGACTGGCCCTCTTCCTTGGCCAGCTCGTTCAGCACGTTCTTCAGCCGCTCCTCGAACTCGCCGCGGAACTTGGCGCCGGCCAGCAGTGCGGCCAGGTCGAGCGAGAGCACGCGCTTGCCCTTGAGCGAGTCGGGCACCTCGCCCGCCACGATGCGCTGGGCCAGGCCCTCGACGATGGCGGTCTTGCCCACGCCGGGCTCGCCGATCAGCACCGGGTTGTTCTTGCTGCGGCGCTGCAGCACCTGAATCGCGCGGCGGATTTCCTCGTCGCGGCCGATGACCGGGTCGAGCTTGCCGATGCGGGCCCGCTCGGTGAGGTCCAGCGTGTACTTCTTGAGTGCCTCGCGCTGGCCTTCGGCGTCGGCGCTGTTGACCGACTGGCCGCCGCGCACGGCGTCGATGGCGGCCTCCAGCGACTTGCGGGTCAGGCCGTTCTGGCGGGCGATGTCGCCCACGCTGCCCTTGGCATCGGCCACGGCCAGCAGGTAGAGCTCGCTGGCGATGAACTGGTCGCCGCGCTTGATGGCTTCCTTCTCGGTGGCCTGCAGCAGCCGGCCCAGTTCGGGGCCGACCTGTACGCCGTCGGTGCCCTGCACCTGCGGCAGATTCTTGACGGCCTGCTCGGCCGCCTGGCTGAGCCCGGAGACGTTGACGCCGGCCCGCTCGAGCAGCGGACGTGGGCCGTCGGACTGCCGCAGCATGGCGAGCAGCAGATGCACGGGTTCGATGTAGGCGTTGTCATTGCCGAGGGCGAGCGATTGGGCATCGACCAGGGCTTCCTGGAATTTGGTGGTGAGTTTGTCTTGGCGCATGGTGGTGCAAAACCTCCGTATTGGGAGGGAGATTGGGCCCCCGGCCGGCGATTCAAGCCCGGCGCGGCGTCAAACCACGTGCTGGCTCAAAGTTCGCTTCTGATCCATTGGTGAAACCGTGAACCATTGCGACAACAACAGGCCCGAATCCTGCATGCGTTTTGGGTACCCTCGCCTTTTCTCTGGAGCTTCCCCATGTCCCTTCCGTCTCTCTCCCGCCTGGGCCTTGTGCGCCGCACCCTCGCCCTGGGCGCGCTGCTGGCCGTGGCCGGCATCGCCCAGGCGCAGACCAGCACGCCGATCCGCCTGCTGGTCGGCTTTCCGGCCGGCGCCGGCACCGATGCCCTGGCCCGCACCATCGCCGACAAGCTCAAGGACGAACTGGGCGCGCCGGTGGTGGTCGAGAACCGCGCCGGCGCCGGCGGCCAGATCGCCGCGCAACTGCTGAAGAACTCGCCGGCCGACGGCCACACCTTCTTCGTCTCACACGACCACACGATCTCGATCCTGCCGGCCGTGACCAAGAACCCCGGCTTCAACCCCGCCACCGACTTCACGCCCGTGGCCGGCATCGCCACCTTTGCCAACGTGCTGGCCGTCTCGGGCGGCACGCCGGCCAACAACATCCAGGAGTACGTCAACTGGGTCAAGACCAAGAAGGACGGCAAGGACTCCATCGGCGTGCCGGCGCCCGGCTCCATCCCCGTGTTCCTGACCCAACTCATCGGCAAGAAGTACGGCATCGACGTGCAGGCCGCGCCCTACCGCGGCGGCGCACCGCTGCTGGCGGACATGATGGGCAACCAGATCGCCGCGGGCATCGCCGGCGTGCCCGACCTGATGGAGCTGCAGCGCACCGGCAAGGTCCGCGTGGTGGCGGCCGTGGGCGCCAAGCGCGATCCGCTGCTGCCGCAGGTGCCCACCTTCACCGAACTGGGCTTCGACAACCTGGCCGACTATCCCTGGTACGGCGTCTTCGCGCCGGTGGGCACGCCGCAGCCCGTCGTCGACAAGTTCGGCGCCGCGCTGCAGAAGGTGCTGGCCCAGCCCGACACCAAGAAGAAGCTCAGCGACATGGGCCTGCACGTCAACTACGAGTCGCAAGGCCAGTTCGCCGGCCGCGTGCGCAGCTACACCCAGACCTGGGAAGGCATCATCAAGGCGAGCGGCTTCCAGCCGCAATGAGTGGACGAGGCCCGCACAGGGCCTCGCCGCGCCGGAGCGAAGCAGACGCGGCCCTGGCCCCACCAGCCCCCGGCGCAACGCCGCGGGGCTTTTTTGTCGCCCGCGGCATCGATCCGGGGCACAACGCCCCATTCCTCAGGCGTTGGGCAGGTGCAGGCCCCAGCGCGCCAGCGCGTCGTCGTCGCTCACGCGGGCATCGACCCAGCGGGCCCCTTCGGGCGTGGACTCCTTCTTCCAGAACGGCGCCTGCGTCTTGAGGTAGTCCATCAGGAACTCGCAGGCCTGGAAGCTCTGGCCGCGGTGGGCCGAGACCACCGCCACCATCATGATCTGGTCCGTGGGCGCCAGCGGGCCCACACGGTGCACCACCCGCGCGCCCAGGATGTCGAAGCGGCGGTGCGCCTCGTCGATCATGGCCTCGATGGACGACTCGGTCATGCCCGGATAGTGCTCCAGCGTCATCGCCGCCACGGTGCTGCCCTCGCTGTGGTCGCGCACGGTGCCGACGAAGGAGCACACGGCGCCGATGCCCGCCTGGCCGGCCCGCAATTGCGCCACCTCGGCGGAAAGGTCGAAGTCCTGGGTCTGGATGCGCACGCGCGGGGCAACGGTCATGCGCACATTCTGCCGCGCCGCCGTTTAGACTCGCGCCCCATGGCCCTGCGCATGCTCTCGTCCCCGAACGCCCGGCGTCCCGCCGGCGGCAGGACGCCGCACGCCGCGGCCAAAGCCAAAAAAGTCCAGCTCATCTGACCGGAGCTGCGGCTGCCGTCGTCGGATGAGCGACACGGCAGCCGGGGGCCGCAGCAGTGGCCCGCCCGTTTCCCCGCACGCACATCCTTCGCCGGTCCGTCCTCGGTCGGACCCCTCGTTGCCAAGGAAAAAGCACGTGCCGTCCCTTCCCTCCTCTTCCGTCGCCGACCCCACCCCGCCCGACTTCTCGGGCCTGTGGGTCGCCCTCGTCACGCCCTTCCGTGCCGATGGCGCGGTGGACCATGCGGCCCTGGCCGCCCTGGCGCGGCGCCTCGCGGCGGCGCCCATCGCCGGCTTCGTGGTCTGCGGCTCCACCGGCGAGGCGGCCGCCCTCGACGAGCCGGAGCAGGACGCGGTGCTGGCCACTGTGGCGGAGGCCGCGCCGGGCGTGCGCCGCATCATGGGCGTGTCGGGCCATCACCTGGGCCGCACGGCGGCGCGGCTGGGCAGCCTGGCGGGCGCCGGGCTGGCCGGCGTGCTGCTGCCGGCGCCGGTCTACATCCGTCCGTCGCAGGCCGGCCTGCTGGACTGGTTCGGCCAGCTGGCGGACCGGAGCCCGGCGCCGGTGCTGATCTACGACATTCCCTACCGCACCGGCAGCACGCTCGCGCGCGAGACCTTGCTGGCGCTGGCCGCCCATCCCCGCATCGCCGGCATCAAGGACTGCGGCGGCGACGCGGACAAGACCCGCGCCCTGATCGCCGACGGCCGCTTGCAGGTGCTGGCGGGCGAGGACGCGAACATCTTCGCGACGGTGGCCGAAGGCGGCGCCGGCGCCATCGCGGCGAGTGCCCACGTGCACACGGCCCGCCTCGCCCGCGTGATCGCGCTGCTGCGCGACGACCGGCTGGCCGAGGCGCGGGCGCTGTGGCAGCCGCTGCTGCCGCTGATGGAGGCGCTGTTCGCCGAGCCCAATCCCGGCCCGATGAAGGCGCTGCTGGCGGCCCGCGGCGAGATGGCCGCGGTGTTGCGTGCGCCGATGACGGCGGCGAGCGAGGCGCTGTGCGCCCGCCTGCAGGCGCTGGATGCCGCGGTGGACGCGGCGGGCTGATCGTGGCCTGTGGGCGGACGCCGTGGGCGGTCGGTGCGCGTGGAGGCGGCCCGGTCTGCAGGCTCAGCCGCCGGTGACCGGCGGGAAGAAGGCGACCTCTGCGCCGTCGCGCAGGGCGGCGTCCTCCTTCGCCATCAGCTGGTCGACCGCCATGCGCACCGCGCGGCCGCGCGCCAGTGCCGAGGCGTAAGGCTCGCCGCGCGCGATCAGTTCGTCGCGCAGCGCGCCGAGCGTCGCCGCGGTGGTCTGCGCGCTTTCCTCGCCGCGCCCGAGCGTCTCGCGGATCGAGGCGAAGTAGCGCAGCTGCACGGTCTTGTCGCTCATGCCAGCCACGCCGAGAAGGGAATGAAGCGCACCGTGTCGCCGGCCGCGATGGCCTGGCCGCCGGGGTTGTCGATCACGCCGTCGCCCCACACGGTGGAGGTGAGCACGCCCGAGCTCTGGTTGGCGAAGAGTTCGAGCCGGCCGTCGGCCCCGATGCGCGCGCGCAGGAACTCGCGCCGCCGGTCGGGCCGCGGCCAGTCGAAGCCCGCCATCATCTGCACCGCGGCCGGCACGGTGTGGCGCGCGCCCAGCAGCGCCATCAGGAAGGGCCGCACCAGCAGCAGGAAGGTCATGAAGCTCGAGACCGGGTTGCCCGGCAGCCCGCAGACGTGGCACAGGTCGCGCCCGCCTTCTTCGATGGCCGGCCGCGCGATGGTGCCGCAGGCGAAGGGCTTGCCCGGCTTGATGGCCAGCGCCCAGTGCTCCAGCGTGCCGAGCGACTGCACGGCGGCCTTCACGTGGTCTTCCTCGCCGACGGACACGCCGCCGGTGGTGATGATCAGGTCGTTCTGCGAGGCGGCGGCGCGCAGGCCGTCGATGGTGGCCTCCAGCCGGTCGGGCACCAGGCCCAGGTCCTGCACCTCGCAGCCCATGCGCAGCAACAGCGCGCGCAGGAAGAAGCGGTTGGAGTTGTAGATGGCGCCGGGCGGCATGGCCTCGGGCGCGATGGTGCCGGGCATGACCAGTTCGTCGCCGGTGGAGAGCATCGCCACCCGCGGCCGGCGGCGCACCGGCAACGTGGCGAAGCCGATGCTGGCCGCCAGGCCCAGGGCCTGCGGCGTGAGGCGCTGGCCGGCGGTCAGCACCACGCTGCCGCGCTGCACGTCCTCGCCGGCGCGGCGGATCCATTGGCCGGCCTGCGGCACGGCCTGCACGCGCACCCGGCCCAGGCTGCCGTCTTCGGCCAGGGCTTCGGTGTCTTCCTGCATGACCACCGCGTCTGCACCTTGCGGGATGGGCGCGCCAGTGAAGATGCGCGCCGCCGTACCCGCTGCCAGGGGTTCGCCGGTGCTGCCGGCCGGGATGCGCTGCGCCACGCGCAGTTCGGCGCCCGGCGCCGCGCAGTCGGCCGTGCGCACCGCATAGCCGTCCATGGCGCTGTTGTCGGTCGGGGGCACCGTCAGCGCGGCGATCAGGTCCTTCGCCAGCACGCGGCCGTCGGCGTCGAAGGTGTTGCAGTCCTCGATGGCGGCGAGCGGCTGCGCCTGGGCCAGCAGGCGCGCGAGCGCCTCGTCCAGCGGCATCAGGGGGCGGCGACCGGCGGGGTTGGCGTTGGCGTCAGGCATGGTGGTCGGGCTCGTAGACGAAGCGCTCGCCGCTGGCGAGCAGCCATTGCGCCACGCCGGCCGCGTCGTCGAGGTCGAACATCGGCAGGCCGGTGGGCTGCGGCAGGTTGTCTTTCGTGTCGGTGGCGATGGCGCACACGGCGCCGTCCTGCGGGTAGAGCGCCGGGCGCGGCGCCTGGCCCGGCTCGATGCGGCGCATGACCTCGATCTTGGGCAGGTCGCAGTGCTTGAAGCCTTCGACCAGCACCCAGTCCACGCCGTCCCACAGCTCGGCCAGCAGGCGGTGCACGTCCGGCTCGGCCGGCTGCTCGTATTCGCGCATCAGCGCCATGCGCCGGTCGGAGGCGACGAGCACCTCGAAGGCGCCGGCCTGGCGGTGGCGCCAGCTGTCCTTGCCGGGATGGTCGATGTCGAACTTGTGATGCGCATGCTTGATGACCGACACGCGCTGCCCGCGCTGGCGCAGTTCGGCGATGACCCGCTCGACCAGCGTGGTCTTGCCCGCCCCGGAGTAGCCGGCAAAGACCACGACCTTCATGCGGCGCAATGCTCGGCGATGTAGCGCTTGACCTGCTCGGCATCGGCCGGCAGGCGCACCACGCGTTTGGGCAGGGACTCGATGCCGTCGAACCTGGCCGGCCGGTCCGGCTCGCGGCCGAGGGCTTCGACGATGGTGGCGGCGAACTTGATGGGCAGCGCCGTCTCGAGGACGACCATGGGCACGCCCGGCTCGACGTGCTCGCGCGCCACCTTCAGGCCGTCGGCCGTGTGGGTGTCGATGAGCACGGCGAAGCGCTCGTCGGTGTCGCGGATGGTCGCCAGACGGTCGGCATGCGTGCTGCGACCGGAGCGGAAGCCGAAGCGGCCGGCCGCATCGGCGAAGACTGGGTCGGTGCTCAGGTCGAACTGGCCCTCGCGCGCCAGCGCGTCCTGGAACAGCGCCTTGGTGCGCGCGCCGTCGCGGCCCAGCAGGTCGAACACGAAGCGCTCGAAGTTGCTGGCTTTGCTGATGTCCATGGACGGGCTGGAGGTCTCGTGCGTGTCGGCGGCGCCGCGCACGCGGTAGACGCCGGTACGGAAGAACTCGTCCAGCACGTCGTTCTCGTTGGTGGCCACCACCAGCTTGCGGATCGGCAGGCCCATCATGCGCGCCACGTGGCCGGCGCAGACGTTGCCGAAGTTGCCGGAGGGCACGGTAAAGCTCACCTCGCCGCCTTGCGGGCCCGTGGCCTCGATCCAGCCCTTGAAGTAGTACACTACCTGGGCCAGCAGGCGCGCCCAGTTGATCGAATTGACGGTGCCGATGCGGTACTCGCGCTTGAAGGCCAGGTCGTTGCTCACCGCCTTGACGATGTCCTGGCAGTCGTCGAACACGCCGGCGATGGCGATGTTGTGGATGTTGGCGTCCTGCAGACTGAACATCTGCGCCTGCTGGAAGGGGCTCATGCGGCCGTCGGGCGAGGTCATGAAGACGCGCACGCCCTTCTTGCCCTTCATGGCGTACTCGGCCGCGCTGCCGGTGTCGCCGCTGGTCGCGCCCAGGATGTTGAGCTGCTCGCCGCGGCGGCCCAGTTCGTACTCGAACAGGTTGCCCAGCAGCTGCATCGCCATGTCCTTGAAGGCGAGCGTGGGGCCGTTGGACAGGCCCTCGAGGTAGACGCCGTCTTCCAGCTCGCGCAGCGGCGTGATGTCGGCGCTGCCGAACACCTCTTCGGTGTACGTCTTCGCGCACAGGGCGCGCAGGTCCTCGGCCGGGATGTCGTCGATGTAGAGCGAGAGGATCTCGAAGGCCAGTTCGTGGTAGGCCAGCGTGCGCCAGCGGGCCAGCATGTCCGCATCGACCTGCGGATAGCGCTCGGGCAGGTACAGGCCGCCATCGGGCGCCAGACCTTCGAGCAGGATTTCGCAGAACTTGCGGGGCGTCGGGTCGCCGCGGGTGGAGAGGTAGTTCATCGCGTCGTGGTCAGCGCAGTTCTTCCTTGCGCAGGCGCACCACCGGTGCCAGCACCGTGGGCAGCGCCTGCAGCTCGGCGATCACGCTGTCGACGGCGCCTTCACGCGCGTCGTGGGTCAGGATGATCAGGTCGGTGTCGGTGGAGCCTTCGCCGCCCACATCTTCGGCCTCGCGCTGCAGCACGGCGTCGATGCTGATGCCGGCCGTGGCCAGCAGGCCGGTCACCTTGGCCAGCACGCCCGCCTGGTCGGCGACGCGCAGGCGCAGGTAGTAGCTGCTGGTGACCTCGCTCATCGGCAGCACCGGCAGGTCGCTCATCGACTGCGGATGGAAAGCCAGGTAGGGCACGCGGTGCTGCACGTCGGCCGAGTGCAGGCGGGTGATGTCCACCAGGTCGGCGATCACGGCACTGGCGGTGGGCTCGCTGCCCGCGCCCTTGCCGTAGTACAGCGTGGTGCCGACGGCATCGCCGTGCACGACGACGGCGTTCATCGCGCCTTCCACATTGGCCAGCAGGCGCTTGGCCGGCACCAGCGTGGGATGCACACGCAATTCGATGCCCTTGTCGGTGCGGCGCGTCACGCCCAGCAGCTTGATGCGGTAGCCGAGCTGCTCGGCGTACTTGATGTCCTGCGCAGCCAACTGCGTGATGCCCTCGACGTAGGCCTTGTCGAACTGCACCGGCACACCGAAGGCGATGGCGCTCATCAGCGTGAGCTTGTGGGCGGCGTCCACACCTTCGATGTCGAAGGTGGGGTCGGCCTCGGCATAGCCCAGGCGCTGCGCTTCCTTCAGCACGGTGCCGAAGTCCAGGCCCTTGTCCCGCATCTCCGACAGGATGAAGTTGGTGGTGCCGTTGATGATGCCGGCGATCCATTCGATGCGGTTGGCCGTCAGGCCTTCGCGCAGCGCCTTGATGATCGGGATGCCGCCGGCCACCGCGGCCTCGAAGGCCACCATCACGCCGCGCTGGTGGGCGGCCGCGAAGATCTCGGTGCCGTGCACGGCCAGCAGCGCCTTGTTGGCGGTGACCACGTGCTTGCCGGCCGCGATGGCCTCCAGCACCAGCGCCTTGGCGATGCCGTAGCCGCCGATCAGCTCGATCACGATGTCGATCTCGGGATTGGCGATCACCTCGCGCGCGTCGCCCACCACCTTCACGCCATCGCCGACCACGCGGCGCGCGCGCTCGGTGTCGAGGTCGGCCACCATGGCGATCTCGATGCCGCGGCCGGCGCGGCGGCGGATCTCTTCCTGATTGCGGCGCAGCACCTCGAAGGTGCCGCTGCCCACGGTGCCGATGCCGAGCAGGCCGACCTGGATGGGTTTCATGGATTCAGTCGTCATAGCGGGTCACTCCCTCTTCGTTCATCTGGATGCGCAGCGCGCAAGGGCGCTCAGGCGTGGCGCTGGCGGTAGCGCGCCAGGAAGCGCTCGATGCGGCCGATGGCCTCGCGCAGGTCGTCCTCGTGCGGCAGGAAGACGATGCGGAAATGCTGCTGGTCGGGAAAGTTGAAGCCGGTGCCCTGCACCAGCATCACGCGGGTTTCCTTGAGCAGCTCCAGGAAGAACTGCCGGTCGTCCGCGATGGGATAGACCTTGGGATCGAGCCGCGGGAACATGTACAGCGCCGCCTGCGGCCGCACGCAGCTCACGCCGGGAATGGACGTGATCAGGTCGTAGGCCAGGTCGCGCTGGCGGCGCAGCCGGCCGCCGGGACCGACCAGTTCGTTGATGCTCTGGTAGCCGCCCAGCGCCGTCTGGATGGCCCACTGGCCCGGCACGTTGGAGCACAGCTTCATGTTGGCCAGCATGTTCAGGCCTTCGATGTAGTCGCTGGCAGCGCGCTTGTCGCCCGAAACCACCATCCAGCCCGCCCGGTAGCCGCAGGAGCGGTAGCTCTTGGACAGCGAATTGAAGGTCAGCGTCAGCACGTCGGTCGACAGGCTGCCCAGCGCCGTGTGTCGGATGCCGTCGTACAGCACCTTGTCGTAGACCTCGTCGGCCAGCAGCACCAGTTCGTGCTCGCGGGCGATCTCCACCAGGCCCTTGAGCAACTCGTCGCTGTAGACCACGCCCGTTGGGTTGTTGGGGTTGATCACCACGATGCCCTTGGTGCGCGGCGTGATCTTGGCGCGGATGTCGTCCAGGTCGGGCATCCACTGGTTGGCCTCGTCGCACAGGTAGTGCACCGGCTTGCCGCCCGACAGGCTGGTGACCGCCGTCCACAGCGGATAGTCGGGCGCGGGCAGCAGCAGCTCATCCCCGTCGTCCAGCAGCGCGTTGGTGGCCATGGCGATCAGCTCGCTGGCGCCGTTGCCCAGGTAGATGTCCTCCAGCGTGACGCCGGCGATGCCCTGCTGCTGGGTGTAGTGCATCACCGCCTTGCGCGCCGCGAAGATGCCCTTGCTGTCGGAGTAGCCCGCCGACGCCGGCAGGTGGCGGATCATGTCCTGCTGCACCTCTTCGGGGGCGTCGAAGCCGAACGGCGCGAGGTTGCCGATGTTCAGCTTGATGATCTTCTGGCCCTCTTCCTCCATCTGCTTGGCCGCGTCCATGATGGGGCCGCGGATGTCGTACAGCACATGGGCCAGCTTGGCCGATTTCTTGATCGCTTTCAAAGTCCCTCCGAGGGGCGCCGCTAAAGGGGAAACCTACAATTGGAACACAGATGAAAGCCCAGGACCGATGAAGCTCCAGCCCGACAAACACGACGTCCAGACCGTCACCGGCACCGGGCCGGGCTGGGTCGCGATCAACGGCGAGCGGGTCGACAGCAGCGTCGTGGTGGGCTCGCGCAACGAGCGCTTCGGCTGGCCCTGCGAGGACTACGACGCCCTGACGGCCGAGCATTTCGCGCAGTTGGCGGCGCTCAAGGCCGAAGTGGTGATCTTCGGCAGTGGCGAGCGCATCCGCTTTCCGCGGCCGGCCTGGATCGCGCCGCTGATCGCGGCCGGCACCGGCGTGGAGACCATGGACACCGCGGCCGCGTGCCGCACCTACAACATCCTGGCCGGCGAGGGGCGCCACGTCGTGGCCGCCCTTCTTCTGGAAGCACGTACCGCTATCCGCTGACGGGCAATCCGGATAAAATCGGCGATTGCCGACCGGACCGCGTCCAATTGTGGAAAGTGGGAAAGCGCAGCAATTCCAGCAGGAGCGAGCGCTGGAATTCGGCATGTGGATTCCAGCACCGCGTGAGCCTCTTCGTGCAGCTTTGGCGTGACCTCGAAAACGCCGGGCGCATGGCGACGCTTGCTCAGCGTGCCCGGTTTTGCGTCACTTCTCGGGAACCCAGAGCGGAGATTACAAGTTTCATGGCGATCGTTGTCAACAAACCCATTCCCGAATTCGATGCCAGCGCCACCGGCGGAATCAAGGTCTCGAACACGTCCCACCTCGGCCAGACCGTCGTGCTGTACTTCTACCCCAAGGACAACACACCCGGCTGCACCACCGAGGCCATGCAGTTCCGCGACCACTACAAGGATTTCGTGAAGGCCGGTGCCGTCGTGTTCGGCGTCTCGCGCGACAACATGAAGTCGCACGACGAGTTCAAGGCCAAGCTGGAACTGCCCTTCGAGCTGATCGCGGACACCGAAGAGAAGATGTGCCACATGTTCGGCGTGGTCAAGAACAAGATCATGTACGGCAAGAAGGTCAAGGGCATCGAGCGCAGCACCTTCCTGATCGGTCCCGACGGCGTGCTCAAGGCCGAGTGGCGCGGCCTCAAGGTGCCCGGCCACGTGGACGAGGTGCTCAAGGAAGTGAAGGCGCTGAAGAAGGCCTGAATTGCCGCCTGATGCGGAGGTTGCCCACGCGGCAATGTCCGTCACGCAGGCGGTCAGGAGCGGTGTGCATAATGGCCACATGGTCTTGAGCCATCCGCTACCGACCCCCGTCTCCCCCATCCAAGCCGCTCTGGGTTTCCAGGCGGCTTTTTCGTTTTTTGGCCCCTCCCGCGCCAGCCGGCGCCTTTTTCAGCGAGTCTGATCCTCCATGCCCCTGCCTCCCGCCCCGACCAAGCGTGCAGCCCTGCTCTCGCCGGAAGCGCTCGACGCGCCGGCCCGCGCCGCCCCCAAGGCGCGCCGTACTTCGGCTGAACGGCAGACGGACGCGCGGAAAGAATCTCCCACGCTGTTCGACGACCGCCAGTTGCCCGACGCCGGCGGCCCGGCGCCTGTCGCGGTCCCCGCCCCCACGGCCGCACCCGTGGTGGCGCGCCAGCCCGAACCCGTGGCACCGCTGCCGCCCGCGCCGCTCGCCAGCCGTGCGGAAGCGCCCGCGCCGGCACGCGCCAAGCGCAGCGCCCGCAAGACCGGCCCCAAGCGCCTCTTCGTGCTCGACACCAACGTGCTGCTGCACGACCCGACCTGCCTGTTCCGCTTCGAGGAACACGACATCTACCTGCCGATGATCGTGCTGGAGGAGCTCGACGGCCACAAGAAGGGCACCACCGAAGTTGCGCGCAACGGCCGCCAGGCCAGCCGCACGCTCGACGCCCTGGCCGCCGCGCAAGGCGCCGACATGCGCGAGGGGCTCAAGCTCGACACCACCGGCCACAAGGAAGCGGGCGGCCGCCTGTTCTTCCAGACGCAGCCGCTGGACTACCAGCTGCCCACCAGCCTGCCGCAGGGCAAGGCGGACAACCAGATCCTGGGCGTGGTGCAGGCGCTGCGCACGCTGCACGAGAAGAACAAGGGCCCGGACCAGCGCGAGGTGGTGCTGGTGTCCAAGGACATCAACATGCGGGTCAAGGCCCGTGCGCTGGGCCTGGACGCGGACGACTACCAGAACGACAAGGCGCTGGAAGACGGTGACCTGCTCTATTCCGGCTCGCTCGCGTTGCCGGCCGACTTCTGGACCCGCCAGAGCAAGGCCGTGGAAAGCTGGCAGTCGGGCAGCAGCACCTTCTACCGCGTCACCGGGCCGATGGTGCCCAGCCTGTACATCAACCAGTTCGTCTACTTCGAGGCCCCTGGCGAGCCCAGCATGTACGCCCGCGTGACCGAGGTGCGCGACAAGACGGCGGTGCTCAAGACGCTCAAGGACTACAGCTCGGGCAAGCACGCCGTCTGGGGCGTGACCACGCGCAACCGCGAGCAGAACTTTGCCATGAACCTGCTCATGGACCCGGACATCGACTTCGTCACCCTGACCGGCACGGCCGGCACGGGCAAGACGCTGATGGCCCTGGCCTCGGGCCTGACGCAGGTGCTGGACGACCGCCGCTACACCGAGATCATCATGACCCGCGCCACCGTGAGCGTGGGCGAGGACATCGGCTTCCTGCCCGGCACCGAAGAAGAAAAGATGGGCCCCTGGATGGGCGCACTGGACGACAACCTGGAGTTCCTGGCCAAGGGCGACAACGGCGGCGCCGGCGAGTGGGGCCGTGCGGCCACCAATGAACTGATCCGCTCCAAGATCAAGATCAAGAGCATGAACTTCATGCGCGGCCGCACCTTCCTCAACAAGTACGTGATCATCGACGAGGCGCAGAACCTGACGCCCAAGCAGATGAAGACGCTGATCACCCGCGCCGGCCCGGGCACCAAGATCATCTGCATGGGCAACCTGGCGCAGATCGACACGCCCTACCTCACCGAGGGTTCGTCGGGTCTGACCTTCGCGGTGGACCGCTTCAAGGGCTGGCCGCACAGCGGCCACATCACGCTGGCGCGGGGCGAGCGCTCGCGCCTCGCCGACTTCGCCAGCGACGTGCTCTGACGCTGCGCCGCCTGAGGCGGCGGGCGGCACGGCCCGAACGAAAGCCCGCGCAGCCGCAAGGCCGCGCGGGCTTTCTCTTGGTGCCTCCTGACAACACGCTGTCAGGAGCCCCGGCGCAGCATCACGCTCCTGTTCAACACCACCGGAAGGAGCTTTCCATGCGCAACGCCAACAACTGGTTCGAGATTCCCGTCACCGACCTCGCCGCCGCCCAGCGCTTCTACGAACGCCTGCTCGACCGTCCCATGCGCGGGTCCGAGGACGTGGGCGGCGACCTCATGGTCGTGTTCGCGCACGACAAGCCCGGTGCCGGCGGCTGCCTGGTGCGTCGCGAGGGCCATCGCCCGGCCGAGGGCGGCATCGTCGTGTATCTGGACTGCGAGCCGGGCGTGCAGGGCGCCCTCGACCGCGCCGTGGCCGCGGGTGGCCAGATCGTCACGCCGCGCACGCTCATCGCCCCCGGCATCGGCTACTTCGCGCTCGTGCGCGATCCCGAGGGCAATGTGGTCGGCCTGCATGCCCAGGGCTGAAGCGATGCCGCCTCCGCCCTTCGGCCTGCTCATGCCACCGTGCAGCCCGCCCGCCCGGGCGGCGCGCCACTGGATCGCGGTGGCCAGCGCCGAGCATGCACGCCTGGGCCGCGACCATCGCCCTGCCGGCTTCATGCAGGTCTGCCACGGCCGCGGCGCGCCGCTGCGGCGCCTGGCGGCGGGCGATGCCGTGGCCTACTACGCACCCTCCAAGCGCTTCGGCGCGCGCGACCGGCTGCAGGCCTTCGTCTCGGTCGGCACGGTGGCCGCGGCAGAGCCCTACCAGGCCGACATGGGCGGCGGCTTCCTGCCCTGGCGGCGCGACGTGCATTACGCCGACGCGCAGGAGGTGCCCATCGCCGCCTTGATGGACGACCTGGACTTCACCCGCGACCGCCGCGGATGGGGCTATAAGCTGCGCTTCGGCCTGTTCGAGATCGGCGCGGCGGACATGCGCCGCATCGCGGACGCCATGCAGGCCCGCCTCCCCATCGCCGATCCTTGCTGACCCCTTGCCCATGCGCCGCGCCGACCGCCTGTTCCAGATCGTCCAGTTGATCCGCGGCCGGCGGCTCACCACCGCCGCCTTCCTGGCGGGGCGGCTGGAGGTGTCCGAGCGCACGGTCTACCGCGACATTGCCGACCTGCAGCACCAGGGCGTGCCCATCGAGGGCGAGGCCGGCCTGGGCTACCGGCTGGGCAGCGGCTTCGAGCTGCCGCCGCTGATGTTCTCGCAGGACGAGGCCCGGGCCCTGGTGGCCGCGGCCCGGCTGGCGCAGAGCTGGGTCGATCCGGCCCTGGGTGCGGACATCGACGCCGCGCTGGGCAAGATCCTGTCGGTGCTGCCCGCGGCAGCGCGGGCGGCCGCCGAATCGCTGGCGCTGTATGCGCCCACCATCGCCATGGACGAGGCCACGCGCGGGCACCTCGGCCTGCTGCGGGAGGCCCTGCAGACCCGCCGCAAGCTCTGGCTGGACTACCGCGACGAGCGCGGCGCGCCGAGCGAACGCACGGTTCGGCCGCTGGGCTGCTTCTACTGGGGCAAGGTCTGGACGCTGGCCGCCTGGTGCGAGCTGCGCGAGGACTTCCGCACCTTCCGCATGGACCGCATCCACGATGCGCGCATGCTCGACGCGCGCTTCCGCGACGAAGCCGGTCGCACGCTCGCCGACCTGCGGCGGCGCATCGAAGCCAACTGCCCGGAAGGCTTCGGCCCCGCCGGCCCGCGCGTGGGCGCGGCCGAGGGGCTACGCGCCCAACCCTAGTAGTCGTCGCCTCCGAAGCCGCCCGCCAGGTTCTCGAACTTGGTCAGCGGCTTCAGGAAGGCCAGCTTCACCGTCCCGGTCGGGCCGTTCCGCTGCTTGGCGATGATCACCTCGGCGACGCCGGGCTCCTTGGAGTCCTTGTTGTAGTAGTCGTCGCGGTAGATGAACATGATCACGTCCGCGTCCTGCTCGATGGCACCGGATTCGCGCAGATCGCTCATCATCGGGCGCTTGTCGGTGCGGCTTTCCACGCCGCGCGACAGCTGCGACAGCGCGATCACCGGGCACTTGAGTTCCTTGGCCAGCATCTTGAGGCCCCGCGAGATCTCGCCCACCGCCGTCGCGCGGTTCTCGTCGGCCATGCCGCCCGAGACGCTCATCAGTTGCAGGTAGTCGACCACGATCAGCCCCAGCTGGCCGCACTGGCGCGCCAGGCGCCGGGCATTGGCCCGCAGCTCGCTGGTGGACAAACCGGGCGTCTCGTCGATGTGCAGCGAGATGTTGCGCAGCTTCTCGATGGCTTCGGTCAGGCGCGGCCATTCCTCGTCGGTCAGCTTGCCGGTGCGCAGGTGGCCCTGGTCGATGCGGCCGATCGAGCCGACGATACGCACCGCCAGCTGCGAGGCGCCCATTTCCATCGAGAACACCGCCACCGGCAGCCCCTCGTTGAGCGCCACGTGCTCGGCGATGTTGATGGCCAGCGAGGTCTTGCCCATGGACGGGCGCGCCGCCAGCACGATCATGTCGCCGGCCTGCATGCCCGAGGTCATGCGGTCGAAGTCGTAGAAGCCGGTCGGCACCCCCGTGATGTCGTTGGGGTTGTCGGCCATCTCGGTCACGCGGTCCAGCAGCTCCACCACCAGCGAGTCCATGCTGTGGAAGCCCTGCTTGTTGCGCGAGCCCTCTTCGCCGATGTTGAAGATCTTCTGCTCGGCCTCGTCCAGGATCTTGTCCACGGCCTTGCCCTGCGGATTGAAGGCGGCGGTGGAGATCTCGTCGGCGGCGGAAATGAGCTTTCGCAGCACCGCCCGCTCGCGCACGATCTCGGCGTAGCGGCGGATGTTGCTCGCGCTCGGCACGAACTGCGCCAGCGAGTTGAGGTAGGCCAGGCCGCCCATCTCCTCGGACTGGCCGAGGTTCTGCAGGTGCTCGTGCACCGTGATCACGTCGGCCGGCTTGTTGCCGTTGATCAGTTGGCCGACGGCGGCAAAGATCAGCTTGTGCTCGTGGCGGTAGAAGTCGCCGTCGGTGAGCAGGTCACCCACGCGGTCCCAGGCGCTGTTGTCCAGCAGCAGGCCGCCCAGCACGCTGGATTCGGCCTCCACCGAGTTCGGCGGCACGCGCAGCTGGGCCACCTGCCGGTCGCCGGAAGGATCGTTGGGAGCGAAGGGGGAAAAGACAGCGGACATGGCGTGCGGTGCAGACAGCGATGCTAGGCCGCCATGGCAGCCGAGTCACGGGATAAGTCTGGGGACAACCCGTGGGTTTGCGGTGCGCAGGCCGGGATAACCCCGCGGTGCGCCAATGACAAGGCCGCCCGGAGGCGGCCTTGGTTGCGATGGCTGGCGGACCTTCGCCGAGGCGAACGCCCGCTTACCGAAGCGGGATCAGGCGGTTTCGCCGTAGACCGTGACGGTGATCTCGACGACCACGTCCGTGTGCAGGGCCACGCTCACCGTGGTGTCGCCCACGGTCTTGATCGGGCCGTTGGGCAGGCGCACCTGCGACTTGGCCACGTCGTAGCCGGACTTCTTCAGTTCGTCGGCGATGTCGTGGTTGGTCACCGAGCCGAACAGGCGGCCGTCGACGCCGGCCTTCTGGGTCAGCTTGACGGTGGAGCCGGACAGCTTCTCGCCCTGGGACTGGGCTTCGGCCAGCTTGGCAGCGGCGGCCTTTTCCAGTTCGGCACGCTTGGCTTCGAATTCGGCCTTGGCCGATTCGGTGGCGCGGCGGGCACGGCCGGTGGGGATCAGGAAGTTGCGGGCGTAACCGTCCTTGACCTTGACGATGTCGCCGAGCGCACCGAGGTTGACGATCTTGTCCAGAAGAATGACTTGCATGGGATGGATTCCTTCCGGCTCAGACGCGGTGCTGGTCGCTGTACGGCAGCATCGCGAG
Organism: Pseudacidovorax intermedius; assembly: GCF_001476815.1. GTDB lineage: Bacteria > Pseudomonadota > Gammaproteobacteria > Burkholderiales > Burkholderiaceae_C > Xenophilus > Xenophilus intermedius_A. The sequence continues at coordinate 20,329 of NZ_LDSL01000026.1, forward strand.
GAAGCGGGCGCGCTTGATCGCGGTGTTCAGCTGACGCTGGTAGATGGCGCGGGTGCCGGTCAGGCGCGCGGGGACGATCTTGCCGTTCTCGCCGACGAAGTCGCGCAGGGTGTCGATGTCCTTGTAGTCGATCTCTTCCACACCGGCGACGGTGAAGCGGCAGAAACGCTTGCGCTTGAACAGCAGCGACTGGGTGTTGCGCTTCGGACGCTTGTCCTTGTTGAATTTCTTGAACGTGGCCATTTGAGGGACCTCTGTCGAAAATTAATCTTGCTGAAAATCCGTGACGTGGAGCACCGGGTGCTTGCCGTTGCGGGGGTTGGCCAGGAAACCCTGGAACCGCCACTGGCTGCCCAGCGCCTGCCGCGCGAGCCGCTCGGCCACTGCGCCGAAGGCCACTGCCTTGAGTGCCGCCTTCACCTGCCGGGTCTGTCCGGCTTCGTCCTGGGTCGACGCATGGTCGAGCCGCAGGTCGATGGCCGGGAGCCCGGCCGGGGTGAAACGCAAGGCAGCGATCTCTTCGATGCAGGCCGTCAGGAGCAGGTGGTTGGCCGCCGCGGGCGCAGCCACATCAGTTGCTGCTGTTGTTGGCGGCGTACTCGGCCTGCTGGGCCTTGCGGGCTTCCTCGCGCTCGACGGTCTTCATCATCGAGGACGGGCCGGTGTCGGCCTTCTTCTTCAGCACGGTCAGGTGGCGCAGCACGGCGTCGTTGAACTTGAAGGCATGCTCCAGTTCGGACATCACGGCCTGGTCGGCCTCGATGTTGACGCACAGATAGTGGGCCTTGTTCAGCTTGTTGATCTGGTAGGCCAGCTGGCGGCGGCCCCAGTCTTCGACACGATGCACCTTGCCGTTGCCGGCGGCGATCATGCCCTTGTAACGCTCCAGCATGGCCGGAACCTGCTCGCTTTGATCCGGATGGATCAGCAGAATGATTTCGTAGTGACGCATGACACTCCTTGGGGGTTTGCGGACCCGGCGCGCATGCGCGCCCGTCCAGAAAAGCCACCCGCCGCGTCCAGGCGGTGTGGCAAGGGAAAGCCCACGAGTATATGCCGAAACGGGCCAGCGGTGCCAGCGACTCGCCGGTGGCAGCAAAAGCAAAGGGCAGCCCGCGCGAGCAGGCCGCCCATTCCGCTGTGGCACCGCCCCGGTGAAGTGCCGGCGCGGCCCCCAGGACCTCAGGCTGCGATCAACGCTGCGCCAGGCGCTGCCAGGTCTCGATCACGCTGTCCGGGTTGAGCGAGATCGACGCGATGCCCTGCTCCGCCAGCCACAGGGCGAAGTCCGGATGGTCGCTGGGGCCCTGACCGCAGATGCCCACGTACTTGCCCTGCGACTTGCAGGCCTCGATGGCACGCGACAGCATGGCCTGCACGGCCGGGTCGCGCTCGTCGAAGTCGGCGGCCAGCAGCTCCAGGCCGGAATCGCGATCCAGGCCCAGCGTGAGCTGGGTCAGGTCGTTCGAGCCGATGGAGAAGCCGTCGAAGAACTCCAGGAAGCGGTCGGCGAGCACGGCATTGCTGGGCACCTCGCACATCATGATGATCTTGAGTTCGGCTTCGCCGCGCTCGAGGCCGTGCTCGCCCAGCAGCGCGGTCACGCGCTCAGCCTGCTTCAGCGTGCGCACGAAGGGCACCATGATCTGCACGTTGGTCAGGCCCATCTCGTTGCGCACGCGCTTGAGCGCCTCGCATTCCATGGCAAAGGCCTCGCCGAACTCGGCGCTGATGTAGCGCGCCGCGCCGCGGAAGCCCAGCATGGGGTTCTCTTCTTCCGGCTCGTAGCGGCTGCCGCCGATCAGCTTGCGGTACTCGTTGGACTTGAAGTCCGACAGGCGCACGATCACCGGCTTGGGCCAGAAGGCGGCGGCGATGGTGGCCACGCCCTCGGCCACCTTGTCGACGTAGAAGGCCTTGGGCGAGGCATGGCCGCGGGCCACCGATTCTACCGCCTTCTTCAGGTCGGGATCGACCTGCGGATAGTCCAGGATGGCCTTGGGATGCACGCCGATGTTGTTGTTGATGATGAACTCCAGCCGCGCCAGGCCCACGCCCTCGTTGGGCAGCTGGGCGAAGTCGAAGGCGAGCTGCGGGTTGCCCACGTTCATCATGATCTTGGTCGGGATCTTGGGCATCTCGCCGCGCTGGACCTCGGTGATCTCGGTCTCCAGCAGGCCGTCGTAGATGCGGCCGGTGTCGCCCTCGGCGCAACTCACGGTGACCAGCGTGCCGTCCTTGAGCAGGCTGGTGGCGTCGCCGCAGCCGACCACGGCCGGGATGCCCAGTTCGCGCGCGATGATGGCCGCGTGGCAGGTGCGCCCGCCCCGGTTGGTCACAATGGCGCTGGCGCGCTTCATCACCGGCTCCCAGTTGGGGTCGGTCATGTCGGTGACCAGCACGTCGCCGGCCTGCACCTTGTCCATCTCGCTGATGCTGTGCACCAGGCGCACGGGGCCGGTGCCGATCTTCTGGCCGATGGCGCGGCCTTCGGCCAGCACCGCGCTCTTGCCCTTGAGCTTGAAGCGCTGCTCCACCTTGCCCTGCTGCTGGCTCTTCACCGTCTCGGGACGGGCCTGCAGGATGTAGAGCTGGCCGTCGGTGCCGTCCTTGCCCCACTCGATGTCCATCGGGCGGCCGTAGTGCTTCTCGATGACCATGGCGTACTTCGCCAACTGCTCCACCTCGGCATCGGTCAGCGAATAGCGGTTGCGCAGTTCGGTCTTGACGTCGGTGGTCTTGACCAGCTTGCCCGACGCCTTCTTTTCCTCGGGCGTGGCGAACTCCATCTGGATCAGCTTGGAGCCCAGGTTGCGGCGGATCACCGCGCGCTTGCCGGCTTCGAGCATCGGCTTGTGGACGTAGAACTCGTCGGGGTTCACGGCGCCCTGCACCACCGTCTCGCCCAGGCCGTAGCTGGAGGTGATGAAGACGACCTGGTCGAAGCCCGATTCGGTGTCGATGGTGAACATGACACCCGCGGCGCCCAGGTCGGAGCGCACCATGCGCTGCACGCCCGCCGACAGGGCCACCACGTCGTGGGCGAAGCCCTTGTGCACGCGGTAGCTGATGGCGCGGTCGTTGTAGAGGGAGGCGAACACCTCCTTCATCTTGTGCAGCACGTCCTCGATGCCGACGACGTTCAGGAAGGTTTCCTGCTGGCCGGCGAAGGAGGCGTCGGGCAGGTCTTCGGCGGTGGCCGAGGAACGCACCGCGAAGCTGGCCTGGTCGTTGCCCGCGCTCAGCTTCGCGAAGTGCTCGCGCACGGCCTTTTCCAGGTCGGCGGGGAAGGGCTGGGCCTCGATCCAGCTGCGGATCTCGGCGCCGGCGGCGGCCAGGGCACGCACGTCCTCGATGTCGAGCGTGGCCAGGCGCTGGCTGATGCGCTGCGTCAGGCCCTCGTGCGCGAGGAACTCGCGGAAGGCATGGGCCGTGGTGGCGAAGCCGGTGGGCACGCGCACGCCCTCGGGCAGCTGGGAAATCATCTCGCCGAGGCTGGCGTTCTTGCCGCCAACGGCCTCGACGTCGCTCATCCTCAGGTTTTCGAAGGGCACGACCAGGGCGGTCGCTTCGAACAGGGCAGACATGGGAAGACTCCGGAGTTTAAAAAGCGGTGCGTTCCATGCAGCGGACGGCCGGGCGCGATCGTTCTTCTTGCTCTGGGTGCGCGGGGCGACTGCATGGGAAGGGATGCGGATGCGGGCGCGCGGAGGGCGCACGCCGATAATCTGCGGGATTGTAGGCGGCGGTCCGCGCCGCCGCCGCAGGACAGAAACTACAGGCCGCCCCATGCACAAGCGCACCGTTTTCTTCGTTTCGGACGGCACCGGCATCACCGCCGAGACCTTCGGCAATGCCGTGCTCAACCAGTTCGAGCTCAAGGCGCGCCACGTGCGCATGCCCTTCACCGACACGGTGGACAAGGCCCACCAGGCGGTGCGCCAGATCAACCACACGGCCGAACTCGAAGGCTACCGCCCCATCGTCTTCACCACCCTGGCCAACATGGAGGTGCTGGAGGTGATCGAGACCGGCTGCAAGGGCATGCTGCTCGACCTGTTCGGCACCTTCGTGCGGCCGCTGGAGATCGAGTTGGCGATGAAGTCCAACCACCGCATCGGCCGCTTCTCGGACATCAGCAAGAGCAAGGAATACCACGACCGCATCGCCGCCATCGACTTCAGCCTGCAGCACGACGACGGCCAGAGCCATGCGGACCTGGAGGCGGCGGACGTGATCCTGGTGGGCGTGAGCCGCAGCGGCAAGACGCCGACCTCGCTCTACCTGGCCATGCAGCACGGGCTGAAGGCGGCCAACTATCCGCTGATCCCCGAGGACTTCGACCGCCGGCAACTGCCGCCGGCGCTGATCGCCTTCCGCAAGAAGATCTTCGGCCTGACCATCCAGCCCGAGCGGCTGGCCGAGATCCGCAACGAGCGGCGGCCCAATTCGCGCTATGCCAGCATCGAGAACTGCCGCTACGAGGTGAGCGAGGCCGAGGCCATGATGCGCCGCGCCGGCATCCGCTGGCTGTCGACCACCACCAAGTCCATCGAAGAGATCGCGACCACCATCCTGCAGGAACTGCGGCCGGAACGGCTCAATTACTGAGGCTGGCCGGCTTAGGCAGGAACGTCGCCGCTGCCGGGGCGCTGCGGGCCCTTCTTGAGGTGCTGCATGAAGGCGCGGAAGTGCGGCGCGAAATCCGCAAAGAGCGGATGGCCGCGGTTCTCCAGCATCACCTCGCTGAACAGCTTGAGGCCGACGGCCAGCGCATTGGCCGTCTCCGCCGGGAATTCGCCACGCCCGCGCATGCGTTCGGCGATGGCCAGGATGTCGTCGTGGTTGCCGGCCTCGAAGCGCAGCGGCTCGGCATGGGTGGACGGGTTGCCCCGGGCGTCGGCCAGGTGCTCGACGGTGATTCGGTAGCGGTGCTGCTTCATGGTCGTTCTTTCTGTTCTGGCGCCGTTGAGGCACGTTCCACCTCGACCGCGGCGCGGTCGATGATCTCGGCGAGCCGGCGGACGAGTTCCGTCGCCTCGGCCTCGCCTTCCAGGCGCAGGCGCAGCGCCATCTTCAGGTTCTCCATCGCACGCCGGATTTCCGGCAGCCGGCGCGCATGGGCCCGCGCGCGGGCATTCGCCAGGCGCTCACGCACCGCGGCGATGGCCGCCGCCTGCGCCTCGCGTTCGGCCTGGCCCTGCGGCGTCAGGTGGAAACGCTTGCGGCCACCATCGCTGGCTTCGGAACGGGCCAGGCCCAGATCCTCCAGCAGCGCGAGCGTCGGATAGACGGTGCCGGGACTGGGGCTGTAGTCGCCCCCCACCCACTCGCCGACCGCCTTGATCAGTTCGTAGCCATGGCTGGGCTGGGCGGCCAGGGCGTCCAGGATCAGCAGGCGCAAGTCGCCGGGCTCCAGCTGGCGCGAGCGCCGGGCGCCGCCACGGCCTTCGGACGCGCCGCCGTCCAGCAGACCGCCACCCGGCCGCCTGTGACGCCTGCCACGGCCGCCGGCGTCCGGGTCATCGTTCCATTCATCGTTCATCCAAAACCTTCTTTCAAGATGCGTCAATGATATATCTTGAAAGCTCTTTTTATGACTTGCCGCGCAGCGCCTTACCACCAGCAGGGTTTTCCGACAGACTTTTTCACTGGGTTTTTTTACAGTCATCACACTTCGTCGACGTCCGCCGTCCATTCAGGAGACACCATGCCGACCCTCCACCGCACCGCCCTCCCCGCCCAGCCGATCAGCCAGGACGTGCTGCGCGAGAAGTACGCCAAGGGCGACGAGCGCGAGGCCGCCGACGTCTTCCGCCGCGTGGCCCGCGCCCTGGCCGCTGCGGAGGTGCCCGAGCAGCGCGCCACGTGGGAGGCCGGCTTCCTCGCCGCGCTGGAAGGCGGCTTCATTCCAGCGGGCCGCATCCTCTCGGCCGCCGGCACCACGCTGGAGGCGACGCTGATCAACTGCTTCGTCCAGCCGGTGGGCGATGCCATCGCGGAGGACGACGACGGCCACCCCGGCATCTACACCGCCCTCACCGAAGCCGCCGAGACCATGCGGCGCGGCGGCGGCGTGGGTTACGACTTCTCGCGCATCCGGCCCAGGGGCGCGCGCGTGCGCAGCACCCAGTCCAGCGCTTCGGGCCCGGTGAGCTACATGCGGGTGTTCGACCGCTCCTGCGAGACGGTGGAATCGGCCGGTGCGCGGCGCGGCGCGCAGATGGCCGTGCTGCGCTGCGACCATCCGGACATCGAGGAATTCATCCACGCCAAGGACGCCGGCGACCTGCGCAACTTCAACCTGTCGGTGGGCATCACCGATGCCTTCATGCAGGCCGTGCAGGCGGACGCCGAGGTCGAGCTGTTGCACCGCGCCGAGCCCGGCGACGCGCAGAAGGCGGACGGCGCCCACCCGCGCGGGGACGGCCTGTGGGTCTACCGCCGCGTGCCGGCCCGGGCGCTGTGGGACCAGATCATGCGCGCCACCTACGACCATGCCGAGCCGGGCGTGCTCTTCCTGGACCGCATCAACGCCGACAACAACCTCGGCTACTGCGAGGCCATCGCCGCCACCAACCCCTGCGCCGAGCAGCCGCTGCCGCCTTACGGCTGCTGCTGCCTGGGCTCCATCGACCTGACGCGCTTCGTGCGCCAGCCCTTCGAGGCCGACGCCCGCTTCGACGAGGCCGCCTTCGACGCCCTGATTCCCACCTGCGTGCGCATGCTGGACAACGTGCTCGACGTGTCCATCTGGCCGCTGCCGCGCCAGCGCGAGGAAGCCATGGCCAAGCGCCGCATCGGCCTGGGCTTCACCGGCCTGGGCGATGCGCTCGCCATGCTGGGGCTGCGCTACGACGAGGAGCCGGCCCGGCAGATGGCCGCCCGCATCGCCGAGCGCCTGCGCGACGGCGCCTATGCCGCCTCCGCCGAGCTGGCCCGGGAACGCGGCGCCTTCGCCCTGTTCAATGCAGACCTGTACCTGCAGCGCGGCCGGTTCGCCGCCCGCCTGCCGGCCGCGCTGCGCGAGCGCATCCGCCGCCATGGCCTGCGAAATTCGCACCTGCTGTCGATCGCGCCCACCGGCACCATCAGCCTGGCCTTCGCCGACAACGCCAGCAACGGCATCGAGCCGCCCTTCAGCTGGACCTACCAGCGCAAGAAGCGCATGGCCGACGGCACCTTCCGCGAATTCGCCGTGGAGGACCATGCCTGGCGCCTGTTCCGCCACCTGCACGGGCCGGAGGCGCCGCTGCCGCCCGCCTTCGTCACGGCGCTGGAGATGAGCGCGCAGTCGCACGCGGCCATGGTGTCGGCGGTGGCACCCTTCGTCGACACCTCCATCAGCAAGACGGTCAACGTGCCGGCCGACTATCCCTACGCCGCCTTCCAGGACCTGTACCTGCAGGCCTGGCAGTCCGGCCTGAAGGGCCTGGCCACGTATCGGCCCAATGCCGTGCTGGGCGCCGTGCTGAGCGTGCCGCAGCCCGCCACCACCCTGCCCGCGCGCGACATCGCCGACCGGCGCCTGGCACTGGAGCGCCTGCCGCGCGAGCCGGTGCTGGCCTCGCTGCGCTGGCCCGGCCGGCCCGACTTTCCTGCCGGCAACGCGGCCTGGTGCACCATGGTCCGGCATCCGCATGGCCAGTTCGCCCTCTTCGTCGGCGAGGCGCCGGGCGGTGCCGATGCCGGCCGGCCGCTGCCCTTCGAAGTCTGGGTCAACGGCGCCGAACAGCCGCGCGGCCTGGGCGCGCTGGCCAAGACGCTGTCGATGGACCTGCGGGCCCGCGACGCCGAATGGGTGCGCCTCAAGCTCGATGCCCTGGCCACCGTGCAGGAAGAGCGGCCCTTCGACATGCCCTTCCCGCCCCACGGCGAGGTGCGCACCTTCCCCGGCGTGGTCGCCGCCACCGCCGCCGTGCTGCGCTGGCGCTGCGAGCAGCTCGGCCTGTGGAACCCGCCCGCGCCGGGCACGCCGGTGCTCGACGCCCTGTTCAGCCTGGACGAGCCCCACACCGGCCCCTCCGGCACGCTGGCCTGGGCGGTGGACATCGAGAACCCCGCCACCGGCGAAGCCTTCACGCTCACGCTCAAGGAAGTGCTGCTGCCCAGCCCGGGCGGCATCACCCACACGCGGCCCTGCGCCCTGGGTTTCTCGGGCAACTATCCGCGCGCCCTCGACGGCGTGGCACGCGTGCTGTCGCTGGACATGCGCGTGATCGACCCGGCCTGGATCGGCATGAAGCTGCGCAAGCTGCTGAGCTACGCCGAGCCGCTGGGCCACTTCATGGCCTTCGTGCCCAGCCTGGACCCCAAGGTGCGGCGCCAGCAGACCTGGCCGTCGACCGTGGCCTACCTGGCGCGGCTGGTCATCCACCGCTACGCGATGCTGGGCGTGCTGGACGAAGCCGGCTTTCCGATCCAGGAGATGGGCATCCTGGCCGCGCCGGCCGCCGCCGCGCCGGGCCTGCCGCCGCGCCCCCTGGCCGGCGCCACCTGTCCGGAATGCGGCAACGCCACCCTGATCCGCCGGGACGGGTGCAGCTTCTGCACGGCCTGCGGCTTCACCGGCCTGTGCGGTTGAGCCGGCGCACCGCCACCCGGCCGCCGACCCGCGCCGCGGCGACCGGGCGGGCACCCCCAGCACGGCGACGGCGCCGATCCTTGCGCTGGCTCAAGGCGCGTCCGGCCGCACGGAGGCAGAGTCGAAACCCGTCGATCCGATCCTGCCTGCCCCTCTTCCATGCTGCCGGCCCCATCCCCGTTCCCGCCCGATGCGCCGCGTGCTCCGGCCCGTCGGTGGAAGGCCGCCACCGGGCGGCGCCCCGTCCTGCTCTTCGGCGTTCCGCTGTTGCAACGGGCCTTCGCGCCATGCGAACCCGAGGCCGGCACGCTGGAGCGCCTGGCGGCGGCGCTGCGGATGCACGTGCTGCCCAAGGGCAGCGTGCCCGCGGTCAACGCGACCCAGCCGCCCTCCTGGTGGCTGGTGGCGGAGGGCCGCGTCGTCATGGGCCGCCCCGGCCCGGACGGCAGCCTGGTGGAGAACCGCATCCTCGGCCCCGGCCAGTGGCTGGACCTGACCTCGGCCTGGCTGGACACCGGCTGGCTCGAATCCGCCGTCTGCCCCACCCGCGTGGCGCTGGCCGCTTTGCCGCTGCAGGCGCTGTTGGACGAGGCCCGGCGCGATCCCGTTCTGCAGCAGGCCATGGGCATGGCCATGGCCGGACGCATCCGCGAACTCACCGAGGGCCGGCACGAACTCGCCACCAAGGACGTGCTGGCGCGGCTGGCCGGCTGGCTGCTGCGCGAGCCCTTCGAACCCCAGGGCGAGGCGCGCGTCGTGCGGCTGCCGGTGCAGAAGCGCTCCATCGCGCGCCAGCTGGTGATGGCCCAGGCCACGCTGTCGCGGTGCTTCCGCCGGCTGGTGGCGCTGGGTTGCGTGGAGATGGACGGCTATCTCGTGCTGATCCGCGACGTGCCCGCGCTGCAGGCACTGGCCGGCGACCCGGCCGCGCCCTGAGAGGGTGTCCCACACGAACGAACTTACGGCCCGACACCGGGCCTGCGCGCTCAGCCCTTCCCGTTCTTGTGGCTCAGCGCATTGCTGACCAGCCGCGAGGTGATGTCCACGATCTGGATCATGCGGTCGTACGGCATGCGCGTCGGACCGATCACGCCCAGCGTGCCGACCACCTCGCCGTTGACCTCGTAGTTGGCGCTGACCACCGACAGCTCTTCGTACGGCACGACCTGGCTCTCGCCGCCGATGAAGATGCGCACGCCGTCCGACTTGCTGGACATGTCCAGCAGCCGCATCAGCTCGGCCTTCTGCTCGAACAGTTCGAAGGCGCGACGCAGCTGGCCCATGTCGCTGGAGAAGTCGCTCACCGCCAGCAGGTTGCGCTCGCCGGCGATGATGACCTCTTCCTGCGCCTGCGAGATGGCGTCCGAGCTGGCCTGCACCGCCGCCTGCATAAGCGAGGCGATCTCGGCGCGCAGGCCGTCCATCTCGCCCTTGAGGCGGTCGCGCACCTGCTCGATCGACAGGCCGCCATAGTTCGTGGTGAGGTAGTTCGACGTCTCGATCAGCTCCGACTGGGTGTAGTCCCGGTCGGTGAAGATGACCTGGTTCTGCACGTCGCCCTCGGGCGAGACGATGATGACCAGCAGCCGCCGCTCCGACAGCCGCAAAAATTCGATGTGCCGGAAGGCCGTGGTGCGCCGCGGCGCCATCACCACGCCGACGAACTGCGACATGTTCGACAGCAGCTGCGCCGCACTGGCGATTACCTTCTGCGGCTGGTCCGGCGGCAGGCTCGGCGCCTGCAGCTGGGCGCGCTGCGCGGTGAGCATGGTGTCGACGAACAGGCGGTAGCCGCGCGCCGTGGGAATGCGTCCGGCGGAGGTATGGGGGCTGACGATCAGGCCCAGATCCTCCAGATCGGCCATCACGTTGCGGATGGTGGCGGGCGAGAGCTCAAGACCGGCGGCGCGCGACAGCGTGCGCGAACCGACGGGTTGTCCGTCGGCGATGTAGCGTTCCACCAGGGTCTTGAGCAGCAGCTTGGCGCGGTCGTCCAGCATCGGCAGATGATACCCGCCGGCCACCGCGCGCAGCCCGGCGGACAGCGCCTTCCCACGGCGTGGGAGGGCTCTGGCGTCGTGATGTAATTTGCCCTCATGAACGCACCCTTTCGCCACGTGGCGCTGATCGGCAAGTACCAGGCGACGGCGGCGCGCGAGCGCGACGCCGTCATCGAGGGCATTGCGGCGTTCCTGGAGTCGCGCGGCTGCACCGTCGTGCTCGAGCGCGGCAGCGCCGAATGCGGCGAGGACGGCGTGCCGCGCGCCGGCCGCTGGCCGGTGCTCACGGTGCCCGAGATCGGCGAGCAGTGCGACCTGGGTCTGGTCGTCGGCGGCGACGGCACGATGCTCGGCATCGGCCGGCAGTTGGCCCGCTACGGCGTGCCGCTGATCGGCATCAACCGCGGCCGCCTGGGCTTCGTCACCGACATCCCGCTGGAACATTACGAGGCCACACTCACCCCGATGCTGGCCGGCGACTATGAAGAAGACCACCGCAGCCTGATCCAGGCGCGGGTCATGCGCGCCGGCGAGGTCGTGTTCACCGCCCAGGCCATGAACGACGTGGTGGTCAACCGCGGCGCCACCTCCGGCATGGTGGAGCTGCGTGTCTCGGTGGGCGGTCACCTGGTGGCCAACCAGCGTGCCGACGGCCTGATCATCGCCACGCCCACCGGCTCCACTGCCTATGCGCTGTCGGCGGGCGGGCCCATGCTGCACCCGTCCATCCCTGGCTGGGTGATGGTGCCGATCGCGCCGCATACGCTGTCCAACCGGCCGATCCTGCTGCCCGATGCCGAGGAAATTTCGGTCGAGGTGGTGGGCGGGCGCGACGCCAGCGCCAATTTCGACATGCAGTCGCTGGCCTCGCTGGCCCACGGCGACCAGGTGCTGGTGCGGCGCTCCGAGCACCGCGTGCGCTTCCTGCATCCGCGCGGCTGGAGCTATTTCGACACCCTGCGCAAGAAACTTCACTGGAACGAAGGAGGCTCCTGAGTGGCCCTGCGACGCATCGTCCTGCGCGACTTCGTCATCGTCCGCGCGCTGGAACTGGACCTGGCCGAGGGCTTCACCGTGCTCACCGGCGAGACCGGCGCCGGCAAGTCGATCCTGATCGACGCCCTGCAGCTGGCGCTGGGCAACCGGGCCGACGCCGGCGCCGTGCGCGAGGGCGCCGAGCGGCTGGACGTGAGCGCCGAATTCGACGCCGACCCCGCCCTGGCCGCCTGGCTGGAGGAAGGCGGCTTCGAGGCCGGCGAGACCCTGCTGCTGCGCCGCACCGTCGACACCCAGGGCCGCAGCCGCGGCTGGGTCAACGGCAGCCCCGCCACCGCCGCGCAACTGCGCGAGCTGGGCGGCCACCTGCTCGACATCCATGGCCAGCATGCCTGGCAGAGCCTGACCCGGCCCGACGCCGTGCGCGGCCTGCTCGACGCCTATGCGGGCGTGCGCACCACGGCACTCGATGCCACCTGGCAGCAGTGGCGGCAGGCCGGCAGTGCGCTCGACTCGGCCCGCAACGCGCAGGAGACGCTGCTGCGCGAACGCGAGCGCCTGCAGTGGCAGATCGGCGAGGTCGACAAGCTCGCGCCCGGCGCCGACGAATGGGAAGAACTCTCCGGCCAGCACACGCGGCTGGCCAATGCCCAGTCGCTGATCGACGCCGCCCAGGCCGCTGCCGGCCTGCTGGACGAGGACGAGCAGGGTGCCCTCGCCCTGCTCTCGCGCGCCGCCGACCGGCTGCAGGACCTGGCCCACATCGAACCCGAATTCAAGACGCTGGGCGACGAGCTCGCGGGCAGCCTGGCCCAGGCCGCCGACGCGCTGCATGCGCTGCATGGCTACCTGCGCCGCACCGAGACCGACGCCGACCAGCTGCAGGCGCTGGACGAACGCCTGGGCATGTGGATGTCCCTGGCCCGCCGCTACCGCCGCCCGCCCGGCGAGCTGCCTGCGCTGCTGGCCGGCTGGCGCCAGGAACTGCAGACGCTGGAGGCCCAGGCCGACCTGGCCGCGCTGGAGCAGGCCGAGCAGCGCGCCCGGCAGGCCTTCGACAAGGAAGCCCGCGCCGTCGGGCAGGCCCGGCTGAAGGCGGCGCCCAGGCTGGCCGCCGCCATCACCGAGGCCATGCAGGGCCTGGGCATGCAGGGCGGCCGCTTCGCGGTGGCGCTGCAGCCGCTGGCCCAGCCGGCCCGGCACGGACTGGAAGACGTCGCCTTCCTCGTCGCCGGCCATGCCGGCGGCACGCCGCGCCCGGTGGGCAAGGTGGCCTCGGGCGGCGAGCTGTCGCGCATCGCGCTGGCCATCGCCGTGACCACCAGCCGCCTGGGCACGGCCCAGGCGCTGATCTTCGACGAGGTGGACACCGGCATCGGCGGCGCCGTGGCCGACACCGTGGGCCGCCTGATGCGCCAGCTGGGCCGCGATCGCCAGGTGCTGGCCGTGACCCACCTGCCGCAGGTCGCCGCCTGCGCCGACCACCATCTGCGCGTGGCCAAGCGCACCACCGGGGGCGCGGCCGGCGGCAAGGCGCCACCTGTGACGGAGAGCACCGTCGCCCCGCTCGACGGCGAAGGCCGCATGCAGGAGATCGCCCGCATGCTGGGCGGCGAGCGCGTGTCCGCCGCCTCCCTCGCCCATGCCCGCGAAATGCTGAGCCCGCAGGAAGGATGACGATGAGTGCTCCCATGGACCTGGTGCTGATCACCGGCATGTCCGGCTCCGGCAAGTCGGTCGCGCTGGCCGCGCTGGAAGACGCCGGCTACTACTGCGTCGACAACCTGCCACCCGAGCTGCTGGGCGACTTCATCCGCCTGCAGAAGGAGAACCAGACGCCGCGCGTGGCCGTCGCCATCGACGCGCGCAGCGGAACCTCGCTGTCGAAGGCGCCGATCCGCCTGGCCGCACTGCGGCAGGAGGGCATGGCGGTGCGCTCGCTGTTCCTGGACTCGACCACCGAGGCACTGGTGCGCCGCTATTCCGAGACGCGCCGGCGCCATCCGCTGTCGCGGCAGCTGGGCAGCGTGGACGCGCCCGAGCAGGAGCGGGCCCTGATCCAGGCCATCGAGCTGGAGCGCGAACTGCTGGCCGAACTGCGCGAAGGCGCCGACCTGATCGACACCAGCCTGATCCGGCCGGCCCAGCTGCGCACCTACATCAAGTCGCTCATCGACGCGCCGCAGCGCGCGCTGACGCTGGTGTTCCAGTCCTTCGCCTTCAAGCGCGGCGTGCCGCTGGACGCGGATTACGTGTTCGACGTGCGCATGCTGCCCAACCCGCATTACGTGGCTGCCCTGCGGCCGCTGACCGGGCGCGACCAGCCGGTGATCGACTGGCTGCGCGAGCACGACGCGGTGGCCCGCATGTATGCCGACATCGAGCAGTTCCTGCAGCACTGGCTCGACGCGCTGGCGGACGACCACCGCAGCTACGTGACGGTGGCCATCGGCTGCACCGGCGGGCAGCATCGCTCGGTGTTCCTGGTGGAGCAGCTGGCGCGAGCCTTCGGCGAGCGCTGGGCGGCGCTGCGGCGGCATCGGGAGCTGGACGCCGAGTAGGCGTCTTCGTTGCGGGCTGCGCCGCCAAATAGACGCTCAGTCTGCCGCGCGCGCTTCCAGCAGCAGCCGCACCGGCGCGGGCAGTCCGAGCGCCGGCCAAGCCGTATCCGCGACCCAGCGGCCGTCGATACCCGCGAGCGTCTGCGCATCCAGCCACACTTCGACCGGATGCAGGTGCAGGTCCTTGTGCGTCAGCACGTGCTTGAAAGCCGGCCAATGCCGCGCCGTGCCCCGCAGGGCCGCGGGCAGCGCCGCCTCCAGCGCCTCGGCGCTGTCGAAGGCCGGCAGCGCATGCAGCCCCGCCCAGATGCCGCTGGCCGGCCGCTTCTGCAGCCATACCCCCTCGCCCCCAGACGAACGCGCCAGCAGCAGCCAGAGCGATTGCGCACTGCGCTTGAGCTTGCGCGTCTTGACCGGCAGCCGCGCCGGATCGCCCTGGCGGCGGCCCTCGCACAGCGCCTCGACCGGGCAGATCAGGCACTGCGGCTGCCGTGGCAGGCAGACGGTGGCGCCCAGGTCCATCAGGCCCTGCGTGTAGCGTGAGATCGCCTCGGTGTCGCCGGCCGGCGGCAGCAGTTGGTCGGCCGCTTTCCACAGCAGCTTCTCGTTGGCGCTGCTGCCCAGGTCGCCCTCGAAGGCCAGCAGGCGCGACAGCACGCGCTTGACGTTGCCGTCCATGATCGACACCCGCTCGCCGAAGCAGAAGGCGGCAATGGCCGCGCCGGTCGAGCGGCCGATGCCCGGCAGCGTCTGCAGCAGTTCTGCGCTGGGCGGGAAGCGGCCGCCGAAGCGCGCCACCACCTCCTGCGCGCAGCGTTGGAGGTTGCGCGCCCGGCTGTAGTAGCCGAGGCCGCTCCACAGGCCCATGACCTCGTCCTCGGGCGCGGCGGCCAGGTCGGCGACGGTGGGGCAGCGCTGCAGGAAGCGTTCGTAGTAGCCGAGCACCGTCGACACCTGCGTCTGCTGCAGCATGATCTCGGACAGCCACACGCGGTACGGGTCGCGCGTGTTCTGCCAGGGCAGCGTGCTGCGGCCGTGCGTCTTCTGCCAGGCGACGAGCCGGCGCCAGAAGGCATCCGCGCACTGGCGGGCCTGCGCCAGGACCGGCGCCGCACCGGCCGCATCCGCCGCCGGCAATGCGTGGCGGCCGCTCACGCCGTGGCCAGGGGTGAGGTGCCGGCAGCGGCGAGGGCCGCCGGGCTGCCCGGAACGTCCGGCTTGCGGCCGGCCAGCACTTCGCACAGGTCGCGCAGCCGCCGCTCCAGCAGCCGGATGTGCTCGCCCTGGCCGGCGATCTCGGCCAGCCGGCCGTCCAGGCTGCCGGCGGCCTCGCGCACGCGGTCCATCGATTCGCCCCGCTTGGCATAGGCGGCGCGCCGTTCCTTGAGCTGGCGCTCCAGTTGCGAGAAGGCGCTGCGGCGCCAGTCCTCCAGTTCGCCGAGCGCCGCGTCGTTCACGGCGCGCACGCGGATCGCCAGGGCCTGGGCGAGCCGGCTGCAAAAGGCCGGCTGGGCCAAGCGCAGGACGTTGCCCACGCCCAGGTAATGCAGATGGCTCTGCTCGATGCTGCTCATCTCGTCAATGTACTGTGCCAGCCGGGGCTCGGCCGGCACCTGCAGGCCGAAGCCCTGCTCCGCATTGAGCCGGCGGAAGGCGGTCTGCAGCAGGCCCTGCTGCTCGCCCAGGCTGGCCTGCACTTCCGACAGGTTGTGGCGCAGCGTGTCGAAGGTGCGGCCGTAGACCTGCGCCAGCTGCAGCTTGATGCCGGGCCGGCGCAGCGCCTGCGCGAACTGGGCCAGGTCGGTCTTGAGGGCGGTGGCGCCGAGCACGGCCTGGGCTTCGTTCAGCCGCTGGTCCAGCGCACGGCGCAGCACCAGCACCTGGGCGGCGGCCGCTTCGAATTCGCTCTGCTCCTGCTCGACACGCTGGCGCATGTGGCGCAGCACGGCGGCGTTCTTGCCGCGCAGCCCTTCCAGCTCCATGGCCTGCTCGGCCAGTTCGCGCTGGCGCTGGCGCAGGATGCGGCCCGCTTCGGTGCGCAGGGCAGCGACGCCGGATTCGACGGCGCGCTGCAGGATGGCCTCGCGCTCGGCCAGCAGGCCGGGGCCAAGAAGGGCCTCCAGCGCCGGCAGACGGCTGGCGGCCAGCAGCTCGGCGTCCTTGGCAATGCGCGCCTGCAGCCCCTTCTGCGCCGACACGGCCAGCACCCGCGCAGGCGCGATGGCGAGCGTCTCGGCCGACGCGGCGCACTGGCGCGCGATCTGCGCCTCGATCTCGGCCGGGCTGCTGAGCGAGTCCCACAGCGTGTCGATCTTGTTGAGCACCACGATGCGGGCATCCGCCGCCTGGCCGGCCGCACCCAAGTGCTCGCGCCAGATGGCCAGATCGGAGCGGCTGACGCCGGTGTCGGCGCCCAGGATGAACAGCACCGCATGTGCCTGCGGCAGCAGGCTCATGGTGAGTTCGGGTTCGGCGCCGATGGCGTTCAGCCCCGGCGTGTCCAGGATCACCAGCCCCTGCTCCAGCAGCGGATGCGGCAGGTTCAGCACGGCATGGCGCCAGCGCGGCACCTCGACCAGGCCGGCTGCATCGAGCGGCGGGTTGTCGTCGGGTGCCTCGTCGCGCCAGAAGCCGAGGGCACGCGCCTCGTCCTGCGGCACCCGCTGGACCTCGGCCACCTTGTGCAGGGCCGCGGCGATCTGCTCGCCATCGGTCGGCACCAGCGGCATTTCGGTCCAGCCTTCGGCGGTCTCGCGCCAGTGCAGGAGCGATTCGGGCTGCAGCCGCGTGGCGATGGGCAGCAGGCGCAGGCCGGTCGGCAGGGCCGGGTCGTAGCGCAGTTCGACCGGGCACATCGTGGTGCGCCCGGCACTGGCCGGCATGATGCGGCGGCCATAGCCGGCGAAGAACAGCGCGTTGATCAGCTCCGACTTGCCGCGCGAGTATTCGGCCACGAAGGCCACCATGACGCGGCTGGTGCGCATCAGGGCCTCGACGGCGCGCAGCCGCTCGGCCACCGCCTCGTCCAGCAGGTCGTTGTCGGTGAGCCAGGCGGACAGCCAGCGAAGCCGGTGCGCCAAGCTTCGGCGCCAGGCGCCGTGCTGCTCGAACTGCTGGGAGAAAGGGCCGCTCAAGAGAATCCCGCGGGGTGATTTACAAAAGATAACATTTTAGGTTGGCGACTGCGCCTCAAGTGGACCGCGGGAGTCGCCAAGGCGCGCCGTGGGCGGCACGCACAAGTGGCGAGTCGGCGAACCTGCCCGATATTCTTCGCGCGAAATGAGGCCGCCTGCCCGCGCGCAGGCACCGCCATCCGGCGGACGCCGTCGTCCACCCGCCCTGCTCAGGGCTTTTGGCAGCGGGCGCAGTAAAACGTCGAGCGCTGGCCCTGGCGCAGCATCCGGATCGGCTCGCCGCACTGGCGGCAGGCCTGGCCGGCGCGGCCGTAGACCATGGCCTGCAGCTGAAAGTGGCCGGCCTGGCCGTCGATGTGGGAGAAGTCGCGCAGGCTGCTGCCGCCCAGTTCCACCGCCCGCGCCAGCACCTCGCGCACGGCCGCATGCAGACGCGCCGCCCTCGGCCGGGAGATGCGCGCCGCCGGCACCGTGGGCCGGATGCCCGCGAGGAATAGCGCCTCGGACGCATAGATGTTGCCCACGCCCACCACCACGTCGCCCGCGAGCAGCACCTGCTTGACCGGCGCGCGCCGCCTGCGCAGGCCGGCATGGAAGCGCTCGAGGTCGAAGCCCTCGTCCAGCGGCTCCATGCCCAGGCCGCCCAGCAGCTTGCGGGCGAGCGGGGCGTCTTCGCCATCCACATGGATCACCGCGCCGAAGCGCCGCGGATCGTTCAGCCGCAGCGTGCCGCGGGTGGTCACCAGGTCGAAGTGGTCGTGCGGCCCCGGCTCGGGCAGCGCGGGCGCGAAGCGCAGGCTGCCGGACATGCCCAGGTGCAGCAGCAGCAGGCCGGCGTCCAGGTCGATCAGCAGGTACTTGCCGCGCCGGCGCACCTGCACCACCGTGCGGCCCACCAGCGTGTCGGGCTCCACGGCCAGCGCCCAGCGAAGCGGCTTGCCCACGCGCAGCGCGGTGATGGTGGCGCCGGCGATGCGGTCGGCGAATCCGCGGCGGGTGACTTCGACTTCGGGAAGCTCGGGCATGAGAGGAACCACGCGGCCCGCCACCGGTCGGAAGAGAACCCTTCGCCCCTCCCGGATGCGGACAAAGTCATGGATTATTATGGTTTGATGAGCCCCTTGCCCCGCCGGCGCCATCTGGCGACAGCCCTCCTGACCCTCGCTTCGCTTCCCGCACTGGCCCAGCAGGCGCCCGCCGGCCCGCCGGCCGCAACGGCTCCCACGGCGGCGGCCTCTGCCGAGGCGGCGCGCCCCTCGGCCATGACCGCCGAACTGTTCTATGAGGTGCTGCTGGGCGAACTCAACGCCCGTGGCGGCGACCCCGTGGAGGGCTTCCAGCTGCTGCTGGATTCCGCGCGCCGCACCCGCGATCCCGCCCTCTTCCAGCGCGCCGTCGATGTCGCGGTACGCGCCCGCTCGCCGGAGGCCGCGCTCGTCGCCGTGCGGGCCTGGAAGCAGGCCCTGCCCGACGCCCGCGAGCCCCGCCGGCTGGAGCTGCAGATCCTGATCGTCCTCGGCCGCCTGGCCGAAACCGTCGAGCCGCTGCGTGCCGACCTGGCCGCCACCCCCGTGCCCGAGCGCCCCGCCGCGCTGGCCGCCATGGTGCGCGCCTATAGCCGCGCGCCCGACAAGGCCGCCGCCGCGCGGGCCGTCGAACAGGGGCTGGCCGACGAACTCAAGCCCGGCGCACCTTCCGCCGGCCTGGCCTGGGCCGCCGTGGGCCGCATGCGGCTCAATGCCGGCGACCCGGCCGGTGCGCTCGCCGCCGCCCAGCGCGGCAACGCGGTCGACCCCGATGCGGACGGCCCCGCCGTGCTGGCCCTCGAACTCATGGACCCGGCCCGGCCCGAGGCCGAGGCCCTGGTGCGCCGCTACCTGGCCCAACCCAATCCCCTACCCGAAGCACGCATCGCCTATGCGCGGGCATTGGCGCTCAACCAGCGCTATGCCGACGCCACGACGCAGATGGACGCCCTGACCCGCGCCCGCCCGGACCTGCCCGATCCCTGGCTGCTGCTCGGCTCGCTGCAGGCGCAGTCGCACCAGGACACCGCGGCCCAGGCCTCGCTGCAGCGCTACCTCGACCTCGCCACAAAGCAGAGCGACGCCGACGAACGCGCCCGCGGCATCGCCCAGGCCTACCTGCAACTCGCCCAGCTGGCCGAGCGGCGCAAGGACTTCGCCGCCGCCGAGCAGTACCTGGCGCGCGTCGAAGGCGACGAGGACATGGCCGCCGCGCAGATGCGCCGCGCCATGCTGCTGGCCAAGCAGGGCAAGGTGGCGGAGGCCCGCCAGCTGGTGCGCAGCATGCCCGCCCGCACCGACGCCGACCGACGCCAGCAACTGCTGGCCGAGGCCCAGGTGCTGCGCGAAGCCAGGATGAACCAGGCCGTGTACGACCTGCTCTCCAAGGCCAGTGCCGACGCGCCGAACGACCTCGATCTGGTCTACGACCTGTCCATGGCCGCCGAGAAGATCAACCGCCTCGACGAAATGGAGCGCCTGCTGCGCCGCGTGATCGCGGCCCGCCCCGATGGCGCCGCTGCGTACAACGCGCTGGGTTACTCCCTGGCCGACCGGGGCGTGCGGCTGGACGAGGCCCGGACGCTGATCCGCAAGGCCGTGCAGCTGGCGCCGGACGATCCCTTCATCGCCGACAGCTTGGGCTGGGTCGAGTTCCGCATGGGCAACCTGCCCGAGGCGCAGCGCATCCTGGAAGGCGCCTACAAGAGCCGCCCCGATCCCGAGATCGGCGCCCACCTCGGCGAGGTGCTGTGGGCCCAGGGCCAGCGCGACCGCGCCATCGGCATCTGGCGCGAGGCCTCGATGGCCGACGCGGAGAACGAGACGCTGCAAGCCACCCTGCGCCGCCTGCGGGTGAAGCTGTGAGGCGCCGCGCCCTGCTCGCGGGCGCTGCGGGCGCCGGCCTGCTGGTGGCCGGCTGCGCCACGCCGCGCAGCCGCTCCGCGGGCACCGACACCCCAGCACGCTGGAGCGGCCGCCTGGCATTGAGCGTGGACAGCACGCCACCCCAGACCTTCGCCGCCGTCTTCGAACTCGAAGGCTCCCCGGAGCGCGGCCAGCTGCTGCTGACGACGCCGCTGGGCAACACGCTCGGCGCCCTGCAATGGACGCCCGGCGAGGCCATCCTGCGCGACGGCAACCAGCAGCGACGCTATGCCTCCCTGGCCGAACTCACCCAGGCCGTCACGGGTGCCGCGCTGCCCGTGGGCGCCCTCTTCGACTGGCTGGAAGGCCGACCGGCCGAGGTGCCCGGCTGGCGCGCCGAACTGTCGCAGGTGCCCCAGGGCCGGCTGCAGGCCACGCGCGACGCACCGCTGCCCACTGCACAGCTGCGGCTGGTGTTCGACCGACCCGCGCCGTGAACGCCCTCTACGACCTGCCCGCGCCCGCCAAGCTCAACCTCTTCCTGCACATCACCGGCCGGCGCCCGGACGGCTACCACCTGCTGCAGTCGGCGTTCATGCTCATCGACTGGTGCGACACGCTGCACGTCGAGCTGCGGCGCGACGGCGGCCTGTCGCGGGAAGACCTGGGTCCGGCCCTGCCGCCCGACGACCTGGTGCTGCGCGCCGCGCGTGCGCTCCAGCAGTCCAGCGGCACCCCGCTCGGCGCGCACATCGGCGTGCTCAAGCGCGTGCCTGCGCAGGCCGGCATGGGTGGGGGCTCTTCCGACGCGGCCACCTGCCTGCTGGCGCTCAACCGGCTCTGGAACCTGCACCTGCCGCTGGCCGACCTGGCGCGCATCGGCCTGGCGCTCGGCGCCGACGTGCCATTCTTCCTGGGCGGCCGCAACGCCTGGGTGGAAGGCATCGGCGAACAGCTCACGCCGCTGGTGCTGCCCCCGGCGCGCTTCGCGGTGCTCAAGCCGGCCGCCGGCCTCGACACGCGTGAAATTTTTTCGTCACCCGATCTTCACAGAGCCACGGAAGCTGCTATAGTTGCGGTCTTCGCTGCTCAGGACGGCAAACGAATCTTCCGATTCGGACACAACGACCTGCAGCCGGTTGCCCAGCGGCTCTGCCCGCAGGTGCATCAGGCCCTTCAAAGGCTCGATGCCCATGGCCTCAGTGCCAGGATGACCGGCTCCGGAAGTGCCGTCTTCGCGCAGCTGCCGAACGATTCGCCGCAAGGCCTGGTTGACGACCTTTCCAGGGATCTTCCCGAAGGTTGGCAATACCGGACCTGCAGCAATCTCGCGATCCATCCGCTTTCGGATTGGGCCACGTAGGCATAGACCGGCCGCTCGCGGCTGGTTGCGACATTCATCGGTGGATGGTCACTTGGCCATCCTCCTGTGTAGGGGAGTCGCCAAGTTGGTTAAGGCACCGGATTTTGATTCCGGCATTCGAGGGTTCGAGTCCTTCCTCCCCTGCCAAATGCTCTCAAGCATCAGGCCCCACCTTTTCTCTCCGACTGCCGGGAAGCACGCATGCAGGCCCCACATCCTGATTTCATGGTTTTCACGGGCAATGCCAACCCGGGCCTGGCAGCAGAGATCGTCCAGCATCTCGGCACCTCCCTCGGCGCTGCGCGCGTCGGCCGCTTCTCCGACGGCGAAGTCACGGTCGAGATCAACCAGAACGTGCGGGCCCGCGAGGTCTTCGTGGTGCAGTCCACCTGCGCCCCGACCAACGAAAACCTGATGGAACTGCTGATCATGGTCGACGCGCTCAAGCGCGCCTCGGCCGAGCGGATCAGCGCCGTCATCCCCTACTTCGGCTACGCCCGCCAGGACCGCCGGCCGCGTTCCTCGCGCGTGCCGATCTCGGCCAAGATCGTGGCCAACCTGCTGCAGACCGTCGGTGTGTCGCGCGTGCTGACCATGGACCTGCATGCCGACCAGATCCAGGGCTTCTTCGACATTCCGGTCGACAACATCTACGCCTCGCCGGTGCTGCTGGGCGACCTGCGCACCAAGAACTACGAAGACCTGATCGTGGTGAGCCCCGACGTCGGCGGCGTGGTGCGGGCCCGTGCCATCGCCAAGCAGCTCGGCTGCGACCTGGCCATCATCGACAAGCGCCGCCCCAAGGCCAACGTCAGCGAAGTGATGCACGTCATCGGCGAGATCGAGGGCCGCAACTGCGTGATCATGGACGACATGATCGACACCGCCGGCACGCTGGTGAAGGCGGCCGAGGTGCTCAAGGAGCGCGGCGCCAAGAAGGTGTATGCCTATTGCACGCACCCCGTGTTCTCCGGTCCGGCCATCGAGCGCATCGCCCAGGGTTCGGCCCTGGACGAGGTCTGCGTCACCAACACCATCCCGCTGTCAGACGGCGCCCTGGGCTGCGGCAAGATCCGCCAGCTGTCCGTGGCCCCGTTGTTCGCGGAAACCATCCACCGCATCGCCAACGGCGAGTCGGTCATGAGCCTGTTCTCGGATTCGGACAGCGCCGCGTAAAGCGCGCCGCCCGGTCCTGGAACTTTCAGTGGGCGCCCTCGCGGCGCCTTTTTGTCGAACGGCACCGCACTGGTCGCGGTGGGTGCCACAGAGGCGGGCCTCGGGCCCTGGCCTCACAGGAGTCACTTATGAAATTCGTCGCTTTCGAGCGCGCCAAGCAGGGCACGGGTGCGAGCCGCCGTCTCCGCAATTCGGGCAAGACGCCCGGCATCGTCTACGGTGGCGAAGGCCAGCCGCAACTGGTCGAGCTCGACCACAACGCGCTGTGGCACGCCCTGAAGAAGGAAGCCTTCCACTCCTCCATCCTCGAGATGGACCTGGGCGGCAACGTCACCAAGGTGCTTCTGCGCGACGTGCAGTACCACCCGTACAAGCAGCTGGTCCAGCACGTGGACTTCCAGCGCGTGGATGCCCGCACCCGCCTGACCGTGAAGGTGCCGCTGCACTTCAAGGGTGAGGAAGAGTCCGAAGCCGTCAAGCTGCACCAGAACCTGGTGACGCACGTGATGACCGAAATCGAAATCAGCGTGCTGCCGGCCGACCTGCCCGAGTTCATCGAGGTCGACCTGTCGGGCCTGACCAACGGCGGCACCGTGTACCTCAAAGACATCAAGCTGCCCGGCCGCGCCAAGGCCATCACCCACGGCAAGCCGAACCCGGTGATCGCTTCGGCCGTCGCCCCGGTGCCGGAAGAGGAAGAGGCGCCCGCCGCCGCTGCCGCTCCGGCCGCCGAGCCCGCCAAGGGCAAGGGCAAGAAGAAGTAATTCGCGCCCTGGCCGCACCGCGGCCATTGCTCTAGGCCCGCCCCACCCGGCGGGCCTTTTTCATTGCCGGGCCGCCCAAATTGACAAGCGTCCCTTGGGGCAGCACCCCCACGAAGCGGGAAGTCGGGGGCCTTCTTCTGCGTTTCTGAACGACGCTGCCGCGCCTCGCGCAGCGCGCCGGCCCCCTCGGGATAATCCAGCCCCATGATCAAGCTCTTCGTTGGCCTCGGCAATCCGGGCCCCGACTATGAGGACACGCGCCACAACGCCGGCTTCTGGTGGATCGACGCCCTCGCCCGCGACTGGAAGCTCAACCTGGTGCCCGAGCGCAGCTACCACGGCCTGGTGGCCCGCGCCAACATCGGTGGCCAGACGGTCTGGCTGCTGGAGCCGCAGACCTTCATGAACCTCTCGGGCAAGTCCGTCGCGGCCCTGGCCCGCTTCTTCAAGATCGCGCCCGACGAGATCCTGGTGGTGCACGACGAACTCGACGTCGTGCCCGGCCAGGCCAAGCTCAAGTTCGGCGGCAGCCATGCCGGCCACAACGGGCTGCGCGACATCCATGCGCAGCTGGGCACCGGCGACTACTGGCGGCTGCGCATCGGAATCGGCCATCCGGGCGTGAAGTCCGAAGTCGTGGGCTGGGTGCTCAAGAAGCCGCTGCGCGAACAGCGCGAGGCGATCGACGACGCCATCGTCCGCAGCCTGCGGGCGGTGCCCACCCTCCTGGCGGGTGACATGACGACCGCGATGCAGCAGATCCACACGCATAAGCCGCCGCGGCCCAAGCCGCCGCGCCAGGAGAGCGCGCCTGGGGAGAAACCGCCAGGCTAGTCCCAACCATCCGTTTCGATCAGGGAGGAACCGTGCGACCCATTTACACAACACAACCGGCGCACACCGATCACCACCGCGGCCCCGGCCGCGGCATGCGGCGGCGCCTGCTGGGCGCGGCCATGGCCGCCTGCCTGTGCACTGCTGCTGTGGCCCAGCCGATGAAGTCGCAAAGCGGCACGATCTGGCGCTGCGGCAACACCTACAGCCAGTTTCCGTGCGACGACGGCAAGGCCATGAGCCAGCCGCCGGCCGCCTCGCCGCAGGCGGCGCGGGAATCTCAGGCGCAGACCGACCGCATCCAGCGCCACGCCGACGCCATGGCGCGCGAGCGCGAGCGGCAGGAGGACCGGGCGGCACGCCAGCGGCCCGGCGTGTTCGCGCACCCGTCCGGACAGCAGGCCACGTCGAGTCTCGACGGTGAGCGCCTTCACAAGCCGCGCTCGCCCAAGCGGCACACAGTGGGCGGCGACTTCACGGCACGGGGTGCGGGCGAAGCGCCGGCCGGCCCAAAGAAGAAAAAGAAAAAGCCCGTCGATTGAGCCGCCGGACGGCGGCGACCGGCTTCAGCGCTGGACGGAAGGCTGCGGCTGCGCCGCATCGCCGGTCAGCCGCTCGTACTTGGCCATCAGCATCGGCCGCGTCTCCACGTGCGCCGGGTTGACCGGGATGCAGGCCACGGGACAAATCTGCACGCACTGCGGTTCGTCGAAGTGGCCCACGCATTCGGTACAGCGGTGCGGATCGATCTGGTAGAACGATTCGCCCATCGAGATCGCGTCGTTGGGGCACTCCGGCTCGCAGACGTCGCAATTGATGCATTCGTCGGTGATCATCAGGGCCATCCCCGGATTATCCCTGGGTGGGCACGCAGGTTGCATGGGCGTGAACTATTCCCTCAGCGGTTATGCTGCGCCGCTTGCGCCGGCACCGGCCCTGCTTTCACGATGAGTCTCTTTCTTCTCAAGCGTCTGGCGACGCTGGTCGGCACCCTGATCGGGGCGTCGGTCATCATCTTCCTCGTTCTCGAGATCCTGCCCGGCAACGCCGCCCAGATGCTGATGGGCCCCGACGCCTCGCCCGACGCCGTTGCGGCCCTGGCCACCAAGCTGGGTCTGGACCAGCCGGCCTGGACGCGCTACTGGCACTGGGTGGGCGGCATGCTCACGGGCAACCTGGGCGACAGCTACACCTACGGCTCGCCGGTGGCCGAGCTGATCCTCGAGCGGCTGCAGCTGACCATTCCCCTCGCCTTCATGGCCATGCTGCTGACCACGGTGCTGGCGCTGGTGGTGGGCATGACCGCCGCCTCGCGCCACAACCAGCTGGGCGACGTGGGCCTGATGGGCCTGACGCAAGTGGGCATCGCCATCCCCAACTTCTGGTTTGCCATCCTGCTGATCCTGCTGTTCTCGGTGAAGCTGCAATGGTTCTCCGCGGGCGGCTTCGACGGCTGGGGCGAAGGCATGGGCGGCATCCTCGACGGCATCAAGGCGCTGCTGCTGCCCGCCCTGTCGCTGGGGGTGGTGCAGGCGGCCATCCTGGCGCGCATCACGCGCTCGGGCGTGCTCGAGGTGATGCGCGAGGACTTCGTGCGCACCGCCCGCGCCAAGGGCGTGAGCCAGCGCGCGGTGCTGTGGCTGCACGTGCTGCGCAATGCGCTGATCCCGGTCATCACGGTCATGGGCATGCAGTTCTCCGAACTGCTGGCGGGCACCATCGTGGTGGAGAACGTGTTCTACCTGCCCGGCCTGGGCCGGCTGATCTTCCAGGCCATCAGCAACCGCGACCTGGTCGTGGTGCGCAACTGCGTGATGCTGCTGGCCGCCTTCGTGGTGATCGTCAACTTCGTGGTCGACGTGCTCTATGCCGTGATCGACCCGCGCATCAAGGCTTCCGACATATGAGCAGCGCCGGCATTCCTGCGGCCACGACGCCCGCCACCGGCCGCACCGCGGGCCGGCACGGCTTCTGGCAGCGTGCGCTGCGCCACCGCAGCTTCATGATCGGCGGCGTCCTGACGCTGGCGCTGATCGTGGCGGCGGGCCTGTCCTTCGTGTGGACGCCCTTGTCGCCCTACGACATGGACATGGCCAACAAGCTGGCCGGTCCGTCGGCGAAGCACTGGCTGGGCACCGACGCCTTCGGGCGCGACGTGGCCTCGCTGCTGCTGGTGGGGGCGCGCGCGTCCATCCTGGTGGGCATCATCGCGGTGGGCATCGGCCTGGTGGCCGGCACGGCGCTCGGCCTGCTGGCGGCCGCGAAACGCGGCTGGGTCGAAGAGGCCATCATGCGCCTCACCGACTTCTCGCTGGCCTTTCCGGCCATCCTGCTGGCGATCATGCTGACGGCCGTGTTCGGCGCCGGCATCGTCAACGCCATCATCGCCATCGGCATCTACAACATCCCGATCTTCGCGCGCATCACGCGCGCCTCGGCCAATGCCGTGTGGTCGCGCGAGTACATCGCCGCCGCGCAGGCCTGCGGCAAGGGGCCGTTCGCGATCACCATGCAGCACGTGCTGCCCAACATCTCGGCGGTGCTGATCGTGCAGATCACCATCCGCTTCGCCATCGCCATCCTGGCCGAGGCCGCGCTGTCCTACCTGGGCCTGGGCACGCAGCCGCCGCAGCCCTCGTGGGGCCGCATGCTGAGCGAGGCGCAGACGCTGATGTTCCAGCAGCCGCTGCTGGCGGTGTGGCCCGGCGCGGCCATTGCCATGGCGGTGCTCGGGCTGAACCTCATGGGCGATGGCCTGCGCGACCTGCTCGACCCCCGCCTGGCGCGCGCACGATGACCGTCGCCTTCTCCCTCGCCTCTCTTCCTGCCGCCCGCTGACCCATCCATGGCCCTGCTTGACGTCCACGACCTGCACATCGGCCTGCAGACCCACCGAGGCCCGGCCGAGGCGGTGCGCGGCATTTCCTTCTCGCTCGAACGCGGCGAGACGCTCGGCATCGTCGGCGAATCCGGCTGCGGCAAGTCCATCACCGTGATGGCGCTCATGGGGCTGCTGCCCAACACGGCGCGCGTGACCGGCAGCATCCGCTTCGACGGCCAGGAGCTCGTCGGCCTGCCCGAGAAGGCGCTGTGCGGCATCCGCGGCAACCGCATCGGCATGGTGTTCCAGGAGCCGATGACGGCCCTCAACCCCGTGCACACCATCGCCCGCCAGGTGGGTGAGCCACTGCGGCTGCACCGCGGCCTGTCGAAGGCCGAGGCGCGCAAGGAAGTGCTGGCCCTGCTCGACCGCGTGGGCATTCCCGATGCGGCCTCGCGGCTGGACGCCTATCCGCACCAGTTCTCCGGCGGCCAGCGCCAGCGCATCGGCATCGCCATGGCGCTGGCC
>NZ_LDSL01000260.1 GCF_001476815.1 Pseudacidovorax intermedius
GGCGGCGCCCGACAGCAGCAGCGCCCGGCGCGCCGCCTCGCGGCTCTGGGTGATGAGCTGGTCGTACTGGAAGACGGCGCGCAGCGCGACGCCCACCACCAGCGCCGTGACCACCAGGAAGGCGGCCAGCAGCAACTGCTGGAAGGAGCCGCGCGCGCGTGGCCGGCCGGCCGACATCAGGCGGCCTGCGCGGCGCGCGCGGCGCCGGTGCCGTCGTGCTCGTGCGTCAGCACCTCGCCGCGAAGCGTGTGCGAGAGCGCCTGGGTGATCCTCACGTCCACCATCTGGCCCACCAGCCGCGCCGGCGCCTCGAAGTTGACGACGCGGAAGCAGTCGGTGCGGCCCATGAGCTCGGCCGGGTTCTTCTTCGACGGGCCCTCCACCAGCAGCCGCTGCGTGGTGCCGACCAGCGCGTCGGACAGACGGCGCACGTTGTCGTCGATGGTCTTCTGCAGGTGCTGCAGGCGTGCGAGCTTGACCTCGTGCGGCGTGTCGTCGTGCAGCGCGGCGGCGGGCGTGCCGGGCCGCGGGCTGAAGATGAAGCTGAAGCTGGCGTCGAAGCCGACGTCTTCGATCAGCTTCATCATCTTCGCGAAGTCGTCCTCGGTCTCGCCCGGGAAGCCGACGATGAAGTCGCTGGACAGCGCCAGCTGCGGCCGGATGGCGCGCAGCTTGCGGATCGTGCTCTTGTATTCCATGGCGGTGTAGCCGCGCTTCATCGCCATCAGGATGCGGTCGCTGCCGTGCTGCACCGGCAGGTGCAGGTGGCTCACCAGCTGCGGCACGCGGGCATAGGTGTCGATCAGCCGCGGCGTGAATTCGTTGGGGTGGCTGGTGGTGTAGCGGATGCGCTCGATGCCGGGAATCTCGGCGATGTATTCGATCAGCGTGGCGAAGTCGGCGATGTCGCCGGTGTCGCCCATCCGGCCGCGGTAGGCGTTCACGTTCTGGCCCAGCAGTGTGACCTCGCGCACGCCCTGGTCGGCCAGGCCGGCGACCTCGACCAGCACGTCGTCCAGCGGGCGGTTCACCTCCTCGCCGCGGGTGTAGGGCACCACGCAGTAGCTGCAGTACTTGGAGCAGCCTTCCATGATCGACACGTAGGCCGTCGCGCCTTCGACCCGCGCGGGCGGCAGGTGGTCGAACTTCTCGATCTCGGGAAAGGAGATGTCCACCTGCGGGCGGCGCTCGGCCTCGCGGCGGGCCAGCAGCTCGGGCAGGCGGTGCAGGGTCTGCGGGCCGAAGACCACGTCCACGTAGGGTGCGCGGGCGATGATGGCCTCGCCCTCCTGGCTGGCCACGCAGCCGCCGACGCCGATCTTCACGCCCCTGGCCTTCAGGTGCTGCACGCGGCCGAGGTCGGAGAACACTTTTTCCTGCGCCTTTTCGCGCACGGAGCAGGTGTTGAAGAGGATCAGGTCGGCCTCGTCCACGTTCTGGGTGGGTTCGTAGCCGTCGGCGGCGGCGAGGACGTCGGCCATCTTGTCCGAGTCGTACTCGTTCATCTGGCAGCCGAAGGTCTTGATGAAGACTTTGCGGGACATGGCGGGGCTTTCTGTGCAAGGCGGCCGGCCGGCGGGGCCGGCGGCGGGAATCGTGGGAAAAGGAACGGCGGGCGACGGTGGCGGCTGGCCGCGCCGCAGCGGCACGGCGCGGGCCGGGCGCTCAGCCGCCCTCGTTGTCGGCCTGGGTGACGAAGGGCCAGAAGTTCAGCAGCGGCTGGCCGCCGGCGGAAGCGCGCGGCGCCGCCGCCTCGTCGGGCGTGAGGATCCAGACCTGCTGCACCTGCCCGGCCGGGTCGCGCAGGTAGTTCACGGCCAGGTCCTGGCCCAGCAGCATGCTGCCGGTCACGACCATATTCTGGGCATTGCGGATGCGGGTGCCGGGCGCCAGCACCTCCAGCCGGCCGTCGAGCTCGGCCTGGGGAAAGTCGAGCATGCGCAGGCGGCCGCGCAGCGTGCCGTCGGGAAAGTTGCGGCCGCCCAGGGCGGCTTCGTTCTGGGTCTGCGCCAGCGCGGGCCGGGGCGCGACGAGGGCCGCGGTGCCCAGGCCGAGCAGGGCGGCGGCGAGAAGGGAAAAAGCGAGTCGTGGGCTGCAGCGGTTCATGGGGTTCATCCAGAGGCTGGCGAGCGGCGGATTCTAGGCGGCGGTGCCGGCCCTCAACTGCTGGTCTCGTCCCGCGCCAGGTCGCGGCTGAGGTGGCCGGTGTCGGCCCAGCCGACGAGCGAGAAGCCCTCGGGCGTCCACAGCAGCCGGTTGATGGCCGCGTTGCGCAGTTCCCAGGTGCGCGGCGCCTGCAGTTCCTGGCCGGTGGCGGCGCGGTAGAGCACGTCCATCACGCCGCCGTGGGCCACCAGCACGATCAGCTCGCCCGGGTGCCGCGCCGCCAGTTCGGCGGCGACGGCCACGATGCGGTCGCGGAAGACCAGCAGGTTCTCGCCGCCCTCGGGCGCGAAGTCGGGCACGCGCTTGCGCCACTTGAGCGCCTGTTCGGGCAGCTCGGCCTCGATCTCGGCGAAGGTGCGGCCCTCGAAGATGCCGAAGCCGCGCTCGCGCAGCCGCGGCTCGGCGACCAGGGCGGGCGCATCGGGATGGGCCTCGGCGATGGCGCGGGC
>NZ_LDSL01000261.1 GCF_001476815.1 Pseudacidovorax intermedius
GGTCAGGCGCGTCTCGCTCGTGCGGCGGTAGGCCTGCACCGTGCCGTCGGATTCGAGCGCGGCGTATAGCAGGTCGTGCGTCGGGTGGGCGGCGAGCCACGACGCCGAGCCGGGCGCGGGCACGGCGGTGCCGACCATGCCGAGCGGACCCGACGCCCAGACCGAGTCGGCGTCTCCGGCCTGCAGGATGCCGATGCCCTCGACTGATCCCGCGTCGCCCGCGTAGGCCCCCACCCAGAACCGCATGTCAGTCGATCAGGTTGTGTCGCACGATCACCTGGTCGCGAGCCGGACCGACGCCGATGACCGAGATGCGCGTGCCGCTCATCTTCTCGAGCGCGAGGACGTAGTCCTGCGCGTTCTGCGGCAGGTCGTCGAAGGTGCGCGCGGTGGAAATGTCTTCGCTCCAGCCCGGGTAGTACTCGAGGATCGGCTTCGCGTGGTGGAAGTCCGTCTGGTTGACGGGCAGGTCGTCGAAGCGCACACCGTCGACGTCGTAGGCGACGCAGACGGGGATCTGCTCGAGGCCCCCGAGGATGTCGAGCTTGGTCAGCACGAGGTCGGTGATCCCGTTGATGCGCGTCGCGTAGCGCGTGATCGGGGCGTCGTACCAGCCGACGCGGCGGGGGCGACCCGTGGTCGTGCCGAACTCGAAGCCGCGGGAGCGGAGCCAGTCGCCGCTCTCGTCGAACAGCTCGGTCGGGAACGGTCCCGAGCCCA
>NZ_LDSL01000262.1 GCF_001476815.1 Pseudacidovorax intermedius
CTCCTGTTCGCGCCTGGCCGTCGGCACCACGCTGCCGCGCGGCGAACTGCTGCACCTGGCGTTGATGTCCAGCGAGAACCGCGCGGCCCACGCCCTGGGCCGGACCTATCCGGGCGGCCTGGCCACTTTCGTCAGCGTGATGAACGCCAAGGCCCGCATGCTGGGCATGCGAGACACCCGCTACGTCGAGCCCACCGGCCTGTCGAGCCAGAACCAGTCCACCGCGCAGGACCTGGCTGTGCTGGTGGCCGCGGCCTCGCAGGACTCGCTGGTGCGCAGCCTGTCCACGTCCCCGGAATACCAGGTCGAAGTGGGCCGCCGCGTGCTGCAGTTCAACACCACCAACCGACTGGTGCGCAGCCCCGACTGGGACATCGGCCTGCAGAAGACCGGCTACATCTCCGAAGCCGGCCAATGCCTGGTGATGCAGGCCCGCGTGGCTGGCCGCAAGCTGATCATGGTGTTCCTGGATTCGACGGGCAAGTTCAGCCGCATCGCCGATGCGGAGCGGGTGCGCCGCTGGGTCGAGGGCAACCGCTTCGCGCCCGTGCATACCGCGAGCAGCCAGATTTCGGGCTGAGCCCGGCGGGCGCGCCATGCGCCTGGAGCAACGACAAAGGGCCCGCTCGGGCCCTTTGGCTTTTCGGCGGCGGCCGCGGCGCACCGGCATGGAGAAGGGAAGGGGGCGCTGGCGCGCAATCGATCCGGCTAGGCGGCGCGCGCGGGGCGGG
>NZ_LDSL01000263.1 GCF_001476815.1 Pseudacidovorax intermedius
CTGCCGCGCCTGCTGCACGGTGGCGGACCAGATCTCGGCCTCCACCGGCTCGTCGTCGCCTTCGCGCTTCCAGCGCACGCCCCAGGTCAGGGCGGCGATCAGCAGCGCATGGGCAAGCAGGGCGAGCACCACGGCGCGCACCGTGCCGCGCTGCGGCGGCGGGTTGAACTCGGGACGGTCGGAAGCCAGGGACATCGTGTCGGGGTCCTCGCGCGCGTGCCGCTCAGCGGCCGCTGCCGGTGGCCTGCACCGACAGGCCCACCCGCTCGATGCCGGCGCGCTTGAGCTGGTTCATGGCCTTCACCACCGTCTCGTACTTCACGGACTTGTCGGCGCTGATGACCACCGGGCGCTGGTCGTCGCCGTTCTGCGCCGCCTTCACGGCCTGGCCGATCTGGTTCATGGGCACCTGCAGGCCGGAGGAGCCGGAGATCGGGTCCTTCTTGAACTCGATCAGGTCGTCGTTCTTGATGGTCACCTCCAGCGGCTTGTCGGGCTGGCGGTTGGCCTTGTCGACCGTGGGCAGGTTGATGACGCTGGGCGTGATCAGCGGCGCCGTCACCATGA
>NZ_LDSL01000264.1 GCF_001476815.1 Pseudacidovorax intermedius
TCGCCGTCGCCGTCGGCATCCGCGTCGCCTTCGCCATCCGGTGCGAGCGGCGCATGGAAGTCGCTGTCGAAGGCCGGGTCGTCCTGCACGTGCACGGCATCGCCGTCGCGCTGCACCAGGCCGCGCTCTTCCAGGTCGCGCAGCACCTTGTTCACCATGGGCCGCGACAGACCCGCGTAGGAGGCGATCACGCCCTGGGAGATGCGGCGGTCGAAGGCATGCTCGCCCTCGGGCGCCAGGGTGGTCAGCTCCTGCAGCACGCGGCCCACCAGCCGCTCTGCCGTGAGCATGTGGCGCCGGCGGATCTGCTTGCGCAGCGCCGTCATCTGCCGCAGCTGGGTTTGCAGCAGCATCTGCGGAACCTCCGGGTAGTGGTCGCACAGCCGGTGCAGCGTCCACAGGGGCATGACGTAGACCGACGAGGGCAGGGCGGCCACCAGGCTGAGGTCGGAGGGCTGGCGCGGGCCGGTCAGCGGCGCGCCGAGATGCATGTCGTCCGGGCTCAGGAAGCTGGTGGTCACCGCCGCGTCGTTGGGCCCCGGCACCACCACGCGCAGCAGGCCGGAGCCGACGCCGACCCGCTGACCCGACACCGACCCCGCCCTGCTGCGCGTGGTGGTGCCGGGGCCCAACGCCGCGCCGGTACCCCCAACCTCCCTGCGCCCGGACGCCAGGCCCCCCGGCGGGCCGCTGACCGGCCCGCCCCACCCCCCTGACCCCAGCCTGGTGGCCGCCCTGCCCTCGCCGGCCTACCTCATGCCCGGTGGTCCGCTGCACGGCCTCTGCGACACCTCCCCGCAAGTC
>NZ_LDSL01000265.1 GCF_001476815.1 Pseudacidovorax intermedius
CCGCCTTCGCGGATGGCGAAGCGCAGGCCTTCTTCCATGGCGATCGGGGCGATCAGCTTCACGGTGATCGACACGTTGTCGCCGGGCATGACCATTTCCTTGTCCTTCGGCAGCTCGATCGCGCCGGTCACGTCCGTCGTGCGGAAGTAGAACTGCGGGCGATAGTTGTTGAAGAACGGCGTGTGACGGCCGCCTTCGTCCTTGGACAGCACGTACACCTCGGCGGTGAAGTGCGTGTGCGGCTTGATCGAGCCGGGCTTGCACAGCACCTGGCCGCGCTCGACTTCTTCACGCTTCGTGCCGCGCAGCAGGATGCCGACGTTGTCGCCAGCCTGACCCTGGTCCAGCAGCTTGCGGAACATTTCCACGCCGGTGCAGGTGGTCTTGATCGTGGGCTTGATGCCGACGATTTCGATTTCCTCGCCGACCTTCACCACGCCACGCTCCACACGGCCGGTCACCACGGTGCCGCGGCCAGAGATCGAGAACACGTCTTCCACAGGCATCAGGAAGGTGCCGTCCACGGCGCGCTCGGGCGTCGGGATGTAGGTGTCCAGGGCTTCGGCCAGCTTCATGATGGCTTCTTCGCCCAGCTTGCCCTTGTCGCCTTCCAGGGCCAGCTTGGCCGAGCCGTGGACGATGGGGGTGTCGTCGCCGGGGAAGTCGTACTTGTCCAGCAGTTCGCGCACTTCCATCTCGACGAGCTCGAGCAGCTCGGCGTCGTCGACCATGTCGCACTTGTTCAGGAAGACGATGATGTAGGGCACGCCCACCTGGCGGGCCAGCAGGATGTGCTCACGGGTCTGGGGCATCGGGCCGTCGGCGGCCGAGCACACCAGGATGGCGCCGTCCATCTGGGCGGCACCGGTGATCATGTTCTTGACGTAGTCGGCGTGGCCGGGGCAGTCCACGTGGGCGTAGTGGCGGTTGGCCGTCTCGTACTCGACGTGGGCGGTGTTGATCGTGATGCCGCGCGCCTTTTCTTCGGGCGCCGCGTCGATTTCGTCGTACTTCTTGGCTTCGCCGCCGAACTTGGCCGACAGCACCGTGGCGATGGCCGCCGTCAGGGTCGTCTTGCCATGGTCCACGTG
>NZ_LDSL01000266.1 GCF_001476815.1 Pseudacidovorax intermedius
GTCGGCCTGGCCGGCCTGGGCCATCAGCGCCCGGGTCTCGGCCCGACCGGCGGCCAGGTAGCGCACCCGTTCGATGGCCGGACGCGGGCCGTCGTAGCCCTCGAACGCGCCGGCCTCGACCGCCTGCGGCGGTGCCAGCGCGAGCACGCGGTAGGGCCCGCTGCCGACGATGGCGCGCACGCCGCCGTCGGGGCCGAAGCTGGCCGGCGCCAGCACCAGGGTGCTGCTGTGGGCCAGCAGCGCGGGCAGCCCGCCGTGCGGCCTGGCAAGCCGGATGCGCACGGTGGCCGCGTCCTCGGCGTCGATGGCCTCGATGGGCGCCTGGCTCAGCAGCGAGGGTGGCGTGCGCGCGGCCTGCAGGCAGCGCACCACGGCCGCGGCGTCGACCGGGCTGCCGTCATGGAAGCGCGCCGCCGGCCGCAGTGAGAAGCGCCAGGTGAGGCCATCCGCCGACACCGTCCAGCCGCGGGCCAGCCCGGGCCGCGGTGTGCCGTCGTCGGCGGCGTCGGTCAGCGTCTCGGCGATCTGCAGCCGGGTGAAC
>NZ_LDSL01000267.1 GCF_001476815.1 Pseudacidovorax intermedius
TTTTTTTTTTTTTTTATTGACCGGGCCCACCCGAGACTTACCGTTTCCTCTTCGTCGGCAGCGTCAGATGTGGATAAGGGACGGCGTCGATGGGGCTGACGAGGCGCAGGCGCCCGCCGTCGGACGCTTCGGTGTGCGCGCCTTCAATGAAATGGTTCAGGGTCTGGGTCATGGTGGTCTGCCGGTGTTCGGGCGGCCGGAGTGTGGATGGCCCTGGCCGATGGCGTTAGCCCAAATCAGCAAGCACGCCCTGCCGAACCTGCACCGGCGCGGTGCTCGCCGGCCTTGCCACGGTTTGCACGATTGTTGCTTGGATGAAATTTCGCAACGTAGTGCGTTTCCGTCGGAGAAGCTGAGCGCTCCCTGATCGGGCTCTTCTGGAGCTAAGTCGTGACGCAGGGGTTTCCCGGGTGCGGCACCGCATGCGTCGAATGCAGAATTTTCGCCTTGCGAAAAAACGGCAATAAATATTGGTCGATCAGACAAGTACCGAGCAAAGGCCTGCGCCATGAACCGAAGCATCCACCATTTCCAGGACCTGCATGCCCATGCCGCGTCGGTGACGCAATGGCGCCAGCTCTACAGCCAGCTGACGGCCGGGGCACTGGACAGTTCGCTGCAGCAGCTGTCCAGCGAGCGCTGCCACGTCTTTCGGGAGCGCATCAACCAGCGCGTGGTGCAGCAGGGCGAGGCGCCGGCCGGCCGCGTGTGCTTCGCGGTGCCCATCGCGGTGCCGGGCAGCGTGCGCATGCAGGGCCGCGATGCGGACGCCCACAGCCTGTTCTTCCTGCGTGGCGGCGAGGAATTCATGTTCCACATGCCCACCGGCATGGACATGCTGTCGGTGACCTTCGACCGGGACTTCTTCGATACCGCGCTGCGGGACACGCCCTGCGCCGACGAAGTGGCCCAGCTGCTGCGCCAGCCCGTCATCAAGGTGCCGGCA
>NZ_LDSL01000268.1 GCF_001476815.1 Pseudacidovorax intermedius
TACCCGGCTCTCGGGCGTGGCCGACCACCTGGCGCAGAACGACCTGCATGCGCTGGCGCTGGCGCGGGAGGCGGTGAGGAACCTGAATGCGCAGGGGGTGGGGGACCGCGGGGTGGCGGGTGGACCTGGTGCCCCCCAGTCCGTTCGCACTGAGCTTGTCGAAGTGCCTGCCGAACCCGCCTATCCCCCCGAAGACCTCTACGGCGTCATCCCCACCGACACCCGCAAGCCCTTCGACGTGCGCGAGATCATCGCCCGCATCGTCGACGGCAGCGAGTTCCATGAATTCAAGGCCCGCTTCGGCACCACCCTGGTCTGCGGCTTCGCGGCCATCGAGGGCATGCCGGTGGGCATCGTGGCCAACAACGGCATCCTGTTCTCGGAGTCGGCGCAGAAGGGCGCGCACTTCATCGAGCTGTGCGGCCAGCGGAAGATTCCGCTCGTCTTCCTGCAGAACATCACCGGCTTCATGGTCGGCCGCAAGTACGAGAACGAGGGCATCGCCCGCCACGGCGCCAAGATGGTGACGGCGGTGGCCACGGTCAACGTGCCCAAGTTCACCATCATCATCGGCGGCAGCTTCGGCGCGGGCAACTATGGCATGTGCGGCCGGGGGTACTCGCCGCGCTTCCTCTGGATGTGGCCCAACGCCCGCATCAGCGTCATGGGCGGCGAGCAGG
>NZ_LDSL01000269.1 GCF_001476815.1 Pseudacidovorax intermedius
CCCTCGATCACGTCGTAGCCCGCGCCCTTGAGCGCAATGCCCACCACCGTCCGCACCGAGGCGGAGTCGTCGACGATCAGAATGGTCTTAGCCATGGGTTCTTCCCTCAGGTAGCTCGAAAAAGTCGGAAATCAGAAAAAGGTGATGTCTTCGGCGGGCGCCGGTGCCGCATGCGCGGCCGGGGCCGGCGGCAGGCTGCGCTGCGCCGCGGGCGAGCCCGAGCCCGAGCCCGAGCCCGAGCCCGAATGGGCAGCCGCCGCTGCGGCCAGGCGCGCGTCGTGCACCGCCCGCTCGCTGGCCATGGCGTAGATGGAGGCCAGCTCCTCCAGCAGCTCGGTGGCCTGCAGCGGCAGCAGCCGCCCGTCGCGCAGGCCCTGCGCGTGGTGCGTGCGCACCACCTCGGGCATGCGGCCGATGTTGTCGCGCACGTGGCTGAGCACCTGGCTCACCCGGTCCTGGAACTGCAGCTGCACCAGCGCGTCGTTGACCTCCGCCTGGATCTGGCGGCCCTCGTTGCGCAGCAGCTCGGCCGAGGCGGCCAGCTCGGCCGTCAGCTGCTGGAAGTCGCCCAGCACGTGCGCGATGCGGCTCTCGGAGTCGGCCATCACCTGCTGCTCCTGGCGCTGGGAGACCTGGGCGGCGGAGCGCGTCTCCTCGACATGCCACTTATACACATCTCCGAGCCCA
>NZ_LDSL01000027.1 GCF_001476815.1 Pseudacidovorax intermedius
CAGCAGCACCAGCATCACGTCGATGAACGGGACCATGTTGATCTCGTTGATCGTGCGGCGGCCTCGACCGCGGGAGGCGACGGCGGGCATGGGGCTCTCCTGGCGGGTTCAGTGGCCGGCCGCGGTGGCGGCGGGCGCGGTGGACAGGTTGCGCTGCAGGATGTTGGAGAACTCCTCGGTGAAGGTCTCCAGCGCGATGGCGACCTTGTCGATGTCGCGCGCGAATCGGTTGTAGCCCACCACCGCCGGAATGGCGGCGAACAGGCCGATGGCCGTGGCCACCAGCGCCTCGGCGATGCCGGGGGCCACGGTGGACAGCGTCACCTGCGTCATGGCCGACAGGCCGGTGAACGCATGCATGATGCCCCACACCGTGCCGAACAGGCCCACGTAGGGGCTGACCGAGCCGACGGTGGCGAGGAAGGACAGGTTGGATTCGGCCGCGTCCATCTCGCGCTGGAAGCTGGCGCGCATGGCGCGGCGGGTGCCGTCCAGCAGCGTGCTGGCGTCGCCGATGCGGCGCTCGCGCAGCTTCTGGTACTCGCGCATGCCGGAGGCGAAGATGCGCTCCATCGGGCCGGCCAGCTTGGCGTTCTGCGCCGCGGCGGCATAGAGCTCGTTGAGGCTGGAGCCCGACCAGAACTCGCGCTCGAATTCGTCGTTGAGCGCCCGCATGCGCCGCAGCGCGAAGAACTTGCGGATGATCGCCGCCCAGCTGGCCACCGACACGCAGGCCAGCAGCGCCATCACGAACTGCACGACGAAGCTCGCCTGCAGGATGAGGGAAACGATGGACATATCCTGGTTCATGGTCTTGGGTCGGTTTCGGCGGTTGATGGAGCGCGGTGGCGCTCCAGGGTTCCCAGCAGCGCGGCGGGCATGCGGGTGGGGCGGAGCGTGGCGGCCTCGACCCAGCCGATGCGGATGGTGCCTTCGGCCAGCTTGCGGGTGGGGTCGTCGGCCATCGCGACCTGCTGGACGAGCGTGATCGAGGCCTGGCCCATGTGCTTGAGCTCGGCCGACACGCGCAGCAGGTCGTCCAGCCGGGCCGGGCGGTGGTAGCGCACCTGCGTCTCGGTGACGACGAACATGCCGCCGGTGTCGTCGCGCAACTGCTGCTGCTGCACGCCCATGTGGCGCAGCCATTCGGTGCGGGCGCGCTCCATGAACTTCAGGTAGTTGGCGTAGAAGACGATGGCGCCGGCGTCGGTGTCTTCCCAGTAGACGCGGATGTCGTGGGTGAAGCGGTTCATCGGGCGAGTGCGCGCAGGCGGGCGACCGCCTCTTCCAGCTGCGGCAGGGCGTTGGCGGTGGAAAAGCGGATGAAGCGGCCCGTCTGGTCCGTGCCGAAGTCGCGGCCCGGCGCCACGGTGACGTGGGCGCGCTTCATCAGTTCGAAGGTCAGGTCCCAGCTGGCCCGCGGGCCGCTGATGCCCAGTTGGCGCGCGAATTCGCCGCAGTCGGCCCAGGCATAGAAGGCGCCATCGGGCACCACCGGCACCGGCAGGCCCAGCGATTCGAGCTGGGGGATGAACCAGTCGCGCCGTGCCTTGAATTCGGCGCGGCGGCGTTCGTACTCGGCGATGCTTTCCGGCTCGAAGCAGGCCAGCGCCGCCTGCTGGGCGATGGCGCTGGCGCAGATGAAGAGGTTCTGCGCCAGGCGCTCGACCGCCGGCACCAGCGCCTCGGGCACCACCAGCCAGCCCAGCCGCCAGCCGGTCATGCTGAAGTACTTGCTGAAGCTGTTGATGCTGATGACGCTGTCGTCGATGGCCAGCGCGCTGTGGCCGAAGCGGGCGTCGGCCTCGGCGGCATCGCCCAAAGCGGCGCCGTAGCTCAGGCCCAGGTAGATCTCGTCGACCAGCGTGATGCCCCCGTGCGACTTCACGACCTCGTGGATGCGGCGCAGCTCGTCCAGCGGGATCGAGGTGCCGGTCGGGTTGGAGGGCGAGGCCAGCAGCACGCCGCGCGTGCGCTCGTTCCAGGCACCGCGCACCTGCTCGGCCGTGAGCTGGAAGCGGCCTTCGGCCGTGGTCGGCAGCAGCACGGCGCGGCCTTCGGCGGCGCTCACGAAATGCCGGTTGCAGGGATAGCTCGGGTCCGGCATCAGGATCTCGTCGCCGGCCTCGATCAGCGCCAGGCAGGCCAGCTGCAGCGCCGCCGAGGCGCCGGCCGTGACCACGATGCGGCGCGCCGGCACGTCCAGGCCGAAGCGCTGGGCATACCAGCCGCTGATGCGCTCGCGCAGTGCGTCCAGGCCCACGGCCGGCGTGTACTGCGTGCGGCCGGCCGAGACGGCGCGGGCGGCGGCTTCCTGCACCAGCGGGGGCGCGGTGAAGTCGGGTTCGCCGATGTTCAGGTAGAGCATCGGCTGGCTGCCGGCCGCGGCCTCGCGGGCCAGCGCGCTGGCGGCCTTGGCGACCTCCATGACGAAGAAGGGCTCGATGCGCTCGGCCCGGCGGGCGATGCGCAGGGGCGGGGACACGCTCATCGGGCTTTGCCCGCCGCGCGGTCGGCCTCGACCTCGGCGGCGCGCAGCTGCGGCGCCAGGCCGCCCAGCACGCCATTGACGTACTTGTGGCCGTCGGTGCCGCCGAATTCCTTGGCCAGCTCGATGCATTCGTTGATGACCACGCGCCACGGCACGTCCAGGCAGTGGCGGAATTCGTAGGCGCCGATCCACATCACCGCATGCTCGATGGGCGAGATCTCTCCCAGCTTGCGGTCGAGCAGGGGCACGATCAGCGCGTCCAGTTCGGCAGCCTCGTTCACGCAGCCGTGCAGCAGTGCGTCGTAGTGCACCGAGTCGGCCTTGTGGAAGCCCGACAGGTCGCGCGTGAAGGCGTCGATGGCGGCGGCATCGTTGCGGCCGACGAGGTGCTGGTAGAGCGCCTGCACGGCGAATTCGCGCGCGCGGGTGCGGGCCGACTTGGCCGCGGCCTTGCGCACGCCGTTGGACTTGGTGCCCGGCTTGCCGCCGCTCGCCGGCGTGACGGGGCGGACCTCGCCTTCGGGCAGTTCTGTGCCGGTCATCGGCACGTCGTCGGAGGGGAGGGTGCCGCTCATGCCGGGGCCCCGATGCGCTGGACCAGGCGGGCCATCTCCACCGCCACGGTTGCCGCGTCGCGGCCCTTGTCGGTCTGGCGGGCGACGGCCTGCGGCAGGTCTTCGGTGGTGAGGATGGCGTTGGCGATGGGCAGGCGGTGGTCCAGGCCCACGCGCGTGACGCCGGCACCGGATTCGTTGGCCACCAGCTCGAAGTGGTAGGTCTCGCCGCGGATGATGCAGCCCAGCGCCACCAGCGCATCGAAGCCGCCGCGCTGCGCCAGGGCCTGCAGGGCCAGCGGCACTTCCAGCGCGCCGGGCACGAGCACGTGCTCGATGTCCGCCGGCTGCACGTTCAGCCGGGCCAGCTCGGCCAGGCAGGCGTCGGCCAGCGCGTTGGTGATGTCTTCGTTGAAGCGGGCCTGGACGATGCCGATGCGAAGACCGCGTCCGTCGAGCGGGCCGGCCGCTCCCTTGTTGGCGTTGAGCATGAGGATTCTTTTTTCTGGGGATGGGGTGGCCGGTGCCGCCCCGGGGTCACTTGGTCACGTAGCCGGCGATCTCGACGCCGTAGCCCGCCACCAGGCTGGGCATGCGGCGGGGCTTGCCCATCAGCAGCATCTTCTGGATGCCGCATTCGCGCAGGATCTGCACGCCCACGCCGT
Organism: Pseudacidovorax intermedius; assembly: GCF_001476815.1. GTDB lineage: Bacteria > Pseudomonadota > Gammaproteobacteria > Burkholderiales > Burkholderiaceae_C > Xenophilus > Xenophilus intermedius_A. The sequence goes on from NZ_LDSL01000027.1 coordinate 3,711, forward strand.
AGCTGCGCAGGTCCATGCGGCCGCGCTCGGGGGCCTGGGCGGGCCGGGCGGTGCCCTCGAACTGGGCCAGCAGATCGGATGCGCTCTCGCCGCAGTTCAGCAGCACGGCGACGCCCTTGCCGGTGGCGGCGATGTGGGCCAGCGCCGCATCCAGGCTCCACGTGTGCATGGGGCGGTGGAGCTCGATCAGGTCGAGCACCGACAGCGGTTCGTGCACGCGCACCGGCACCGCCTCGTCGGCCAGCCATTCGCCGCGCACCAGCGCGAGGTGGAAGCCGCCGCTGGGCTGGTCGCGGAAGGCGTGCAGCTGGAAGGCGCCGTGCGCCGTCTGCACCTCGCGGCTGCCGACGCGCTGCACCAGCGACTCGTGGCGGCTGCGGTACTCGATCAGCGCGGCGATGGTGCCGATCTTCAGGCCATGCTCGGCGGCGAAGCGCTGCAGGTCGGGCAGCCGGGCCATGGTGCCGTCGTCGTTCATCACCTCGCAGATGACGGAGGCAGGCGAGCAGCCGGCCATGCGGGCGAGGTCGGAGCCGGCCTCGGTGTGGCCGGCGCGCATCAGCACGCCGCCATCGACGGCCTGCAGCGGGAAGATGTGCCCGGGCTGCACCAGGTCGCTGGCCTGGGCGTCGGGCGCCACGGCGGCCTGCACCGTGCGGGCGCGGTCGGCGGCGGAGATGCCGGTGGTCACGCCCTCGGCCGCCTCGATCGAGACGGTGAAGGCCGTCGAATGCTTGGCGCCGTTGCGCGCCACCATGGGCGGCAGGTTCAGGCGCTCGCACATCTCGCGCGACAGCGTCAGGCAGATCAGGCCGCGCGCATGGCGGGCCATGAAGTTGATGCTCTCGGGCGTGATGTGGTCGGCGGCGATGACGATGTCGCCCTCGTTCTCGCGGTCTTCCTCGTCCACCAGGATGACCATGCGGCCGGCGCGGATCTCCTCGACGATTTCCTCGACCGGGGAGATGGGGGCGGGCGTGAGGGCCGCCGTGGGCAGCGGGCTGATGGATGCGCTCATGGTGCGAAGGAAGAGGTGTTGGCGATGCCCACGCCGCCGGCCTGCAGCATGCGCTCCACGTAACGGGCCACGGTGTCGATTTCCAGGTTGACCCGGCTGCCCGCCTGGAGCGTGCCCAGGGTGGTGTGTTCGACGGTGTGGGGAATCAGGTTGATCGAGATCTCGCAGCCCTCGGCGCGGTCGGCCACGGTGTTGACCGTGAGGCTCACGCCGTTGACCGTGACCGAGCCCTTGTAGGCCATGAAGCGGCCGAGGGCCGCGGGCGCGAGGATGGCGAGGCGCCAGCTCTCGCCGTGCGACTCGAAGCTGGCCACGCGGCCGATGCCGTCCACGTGGCCCGAGACGATGTGGCCGCCCAGGCGGTCCTGCGGGCGCAGGGCCTTCTCGAGGTTGACCGGCGTGCCGGCGTCGGCGAGGCCGGCCGTCTTGTCGAGCGACTCGGCGGAGATGTCGATGGTGAAGCGGGAGGCGGCGGTGTCGAGCGAGGTGACCGTCATGCAGGCGCCGTTGAGGGCGATGCTGTCGCCGAGGCCGACATCGTCCAGGTAGCCGGCGGGCGCCTCGATGTCCAGCCGCTTGCCGTGGGAGGAGGAAGTGCCGAGGTCATGGACGGCGGCGATGCGCCCCATGCCGGTGATGATGCCGGTGAACATAGCCCGCCATTTTCGCAGACTGGCGGCCCGGCGGGCCGCGGCGGGTCAAAAGAGGTCGCGGCCGCGCGGGCGGGCGAGGATGCGCAGGTCCTCGCCGATGGTCTCGACGCTGTGGAAGGCGAAGGCCGGTGCGTCCGCCAGCGCGGCCAGCGGGCTGGGTTGCGTGGGGCGGTGGAACATGGCCAGGCCCTCGCCGATGAGCTTGGGCGCCAAATACACCAGCAGTTCGTCGACCAAGCCCTCGCGCAGCAGCGAGCCGGCGAGCTTGTGGCCGGCCTCGACGTGCAGTTCGTTGATCTCGCGCCGCGCCAGGTCGGCCATCACGGCCGCGAGGTCGACCTTGCCGCGGGCGTCGGGCCGGCGCGTGATGTGCGCGCCGCGGGCCTTCAGGGCGTCCGCGGCGGCGGCCTCGACGGCGGCGTAGAACCAGACCGGGCGCTCGGCGTCGAAGAGCCGCGCCGTGGGCGGCGTCTGCAGGCGGCTGTCCACCACCACCAGCACGGGCTGCCGTGCGACCGGCGTGCCGCGCACGTCCAGCCGCGGGTCGTCGTCCAGCACCGTGCCCGCGCCGGTGAGCAGCGCGGCGGCGCGGGCCCGCCAGGCATGGCCGTCCGCGCGGGCGGCCTCGCCGGTGATCCACTGGCTCTGGCCGTCGGGCAGGGCGGTGCGGCCGTCCAGCGAGGCGGCGATCTTCAGGCGCACCCAGGGCAGGCCGCGCACCATGCGGCTGAGGAAGCCGATGTTGAGCTCCCGCGCGCCGCGCGCCGGCGTGCTGTCGGGAGGGAGCAGGCGGGTGTCGATGCCGGCCGCGCGCAGGCGGGCCAGGCCGCGGCCGGCCACCTGCGGATTGGGGTCCTGCAGCGCCGCGACCACCCGGCCGATGCGCGCGGCAATCAGCGCATCGCAGCAGGGCGGCGTGCGGCCGTGGTGGCTGCAGGGCTCCAGCGTGACATAGGCGGTGGCGCCGGCGACCGAGGTGCCGCGCGCCTGCGCGTCGCGCAGCGCCATCACCTCGGCGTGCGGACCGCCGGCCTGCTGGGTGTGGCCCCGGCCGAGCACCGAACCATCGGCGCCCACGATCACGCAGCCCACGCGCGGATTGGGGTCGGACAGGCCGACCGCGCCGCGCGCCAGGTCGAGCGCCCGTGCCATCCAGTCGAGGTCGTGGGCAGGATCGGGCGGCAGGACGGGGGCGGCGCTCATGAGGCTTTGAAGCAGTCGTTCAGGGTGGTGTCCGGGGCATTGTTGCTGATCGTGCGGCGGCCGGTCTGGTCCACGGCCAGGTCGCCGCAGCGGTCGCTCTTCATCGTGCCGGTGCGCACGGCGCGAAGGCTGAAGCGCTGCGGCGGGCTGCCCGCCGTGGACAGTTCCAGCCTGTAGACGGCGGTGCCCTGGCCCGGCACCTGGGCCAGGGAGGGCGGCAATTGCGCGCCGGCAAAGCTCAGGTGCGCGGCATGGTGGCGGTGGAGGAGGTGCTCGGCCTCCATGAGGGCGATCTGCGCCTGGACGCGACGGGAACGGCGGGCGTGTTCGTCATAGCCGCCCACGGCCAGCGCGACAAGGATCACGCCGATGAGCAGGACGACCAGCAGTTCCGGCAGGGAGAAGCCGCGGCGCTGATGGCTGGGGTACGGGGTAGGGGTCATCAAGCCTCCGGCGGCTGGAGCAGTGTCCGCCAGCGCCGGCTCCACGGGGCAGGCGTGCAAGGCGGCGCGGGGGACGTCGCCGGGTCGCCGCTGGCGGCGTCGGGCGATCCGCAGGGGCTGTCCGGCCGCCACAGCTGCGACTGCTGCCAGGCTTCGGCGCCCTCGGCCAGCCGGCCGGTGTCGGCCACGACCACCGCGTCTGCCGACAGGCCGCGCGCGGTGATCAGCAGCCGCGTGCCTGCAACCGGATCGGTCAGGCGGTGGATGAGGCAAAGGCCTTGGCCGGCGTCCGGCGTGGACGCCGTACCGCCGGCCTTCACCAGCCCAGGCGCGCCGGGCCGCCAGGCAGCGAGCCGGCCCCACTGCCGCTCGGCTTCTGCCGCGGTGGCGGCGGTCACGCGCGCATCCGGCGTCGTCGCGCCGACGGACGCCATGGCGACCGCGTCGCACTGCCGCAGCGCGGCCCGGGCCATTTCCTGGGCCTGGGTGCTGCGCTGCTGGGCCTGCACGAGGCGCGCCGCACCGGTGGTGCTGCGCAGGACGGTGGCGCCTGCCACCATCAGGGCCGGCAGCATCACCAGGATGACCACGAGCGCCTGGCCGCGCTGGTGGCGTCGGTCGGCGGCGCTGCTCATGCGCCGTCCTGCGCACGAGCGGGCCGCAGGTTGTGCAGGAAGACGGTGGTGCGCAAGGCCTGCCGCAACCGGCCGTCGGTGGACAGCCGCTGGCGGTCGTCGCAATCCGGATAGGGCAAGGCGGTCGTGTTGCGGGTCTCGACGGGGGTGGCGCTGCGCAGCACCACGCACAGCTGGATGCCGACGACCCGGCGCCAGCCGGCCGCGTCCGTCCCCAGGGCCGGGTGGTCCGCGGCCAGGTAGGCCGTGACCTGGTCCGGTGCCGGGTCGGCTGGGGTGGGCGCGCGGGTGACGGCATAGCGCAGCCGCAGGTCCTCCACCTGCGCCGCCAGCGCCTGCTTGCTGCCCATGGTGCCGTTCGCCCGCATGCCGCGGCAGTAGAGCGTCGGCGTGCCGTCCTCGTCCGGCTCCACGAAGTAGCGGTGATCGGCCAGGGGGTAGCTGCGGCCTGGCTGCGCGCTCGACGCGGCCCAGGGGCCGATGGCTTCCAGCACGCAGTTGGACGGCTGGCCGCCGTCGACCTGCACCGTCGCGCGCGCGTCGGCCTGGTGCCGGATGGCCAGGGACTGCGGCCGGGTGGCGCTCCCGCTGCCGGCGGCGCGGCAGGCCAGGCTGTCGAAGGCCGCGGCGTCGTCGACGAAGCCGCCCGCACAGCCGCGCACCGCCAGGCCGTCGAAGTGCGGCCGGCCTTGCGCGTCCAGGTCGGAATAGCCGGCCAGGCGCAGCTGCTGCGCCAGCAGCGCGACGAGCAGCGTGCCGTCGGTCTGCAGCTGGACCTGGGCGGCCACCCGGCGGGACTGCTGGCCGCTGTGCAGGTGCAGCACCACGCCCATCAGCACCACGGCGAGGCCGATGGCCACCGCGACCATCAGTTCGACCAGCGTGTAGCCCCGTGCGTGCGCGAAACGCCGATGGCGCTTCGCTGGGCTGCGCCCGGCCGCGCCGACGACGCCGACCGCGCCGCCAGTGACGCAGGCCGGCGTCGGCGCGTCAAGGTGCTCCGTGCTGGAGGGGCGTTTCGCTTCCTCTGCCGACCGGGCGGCTTTCGATGCAGACAGGAGCAGGCTCATAGCGCGAAGCGGACGTTCAGGCATGCGTGCTCCGGCGCCGGCTCACCCAGTTCCGCCGGGCACTGCGGCGACGCGGTTGCCGCCCCTTCGGTGGCGCCTTGCCCCGGGTTCCACCACACCAGCCACAGCTGCAGCATGCGCACGCCGTCCTGCTCGGCCGTGCGTGCCTGCGCCTGGGCCATCGGCAGCCGGGCAGCCGCGGCTGCCAGGAAGGCGCGGCGGTCCTCGACCGCGACCGCGTTGGCTGCGAGCCCGTCGTCCGCCACGTCCGGGCCGGGCGATGGCGCGGCCGGCGGCGTGTCGCCGAGCGCGATGGCATAGCCGCCGCCGGCGACGCCGCGCGGGTTGAGCCGTGCCCGCTCCGCATAGTCCTGCAGCAGGAGCAGGGCCGTCCCGCGCTGCTGCGTGCTCTGCAGCGGCCCGTAGGCGCGCGAGGCGGCCGCGCTGACGCCCAGGCCTGCTGCGCCCAGCAGCAAGAGGGCGACGATCACTTCCACCAGGGCTGCGCCGCCACCCATGCGCCGGCGGCCGATGTCCGCGGGACCCGCGAGCCGTCGCGCCCGATGCCCCGGCCTCATCGCTCCACCACCTCCCGCGCGCGGCCGACGCGGTTGAGCACCAGGCGGCGCACCGGCACGTCGGCATGGGTGGCCACGAAGCGCAGGCTGGCCGGCGTGCTGTTGAGCTGCCCGTTGGGCAGGAACACCAGCCGCTGCAGGCCCGAAGCGGACGGCGTGATGCGGGCCACGCCCATGGTCGGGCCACGTGCATGGAGCAGCGGCTCGTCGCCGTCGCGCCGGCCGTCCCCGTCATGGTCCAGGAAGACGATCCAGCCCGCGGCCCAGTCGGCCTCCTTGCCGGACTGGCAGTCCAGCCCGTCCGCACTGGCGCACACGGTGGCGGGGGCCGATGCACCGAGGGCATGGATGCGGGCCAGGTCCAGGCTCTCGCGCAGCGCGCCGGTGGCCTGGCGGGTCTGCCAGTCGCCGAGCCAGCGGCCCGCACCCGGCGCGGCCCAGGTGGCGAGCAGGGCGGTCAGCGCCAGGCAGACCAGCCCTTCGATGATGGTGAAGCCGCGCCCGCGCGCGGCCTGCGCCTCGGCATGACCCATGCGTCGTTCCCCCTGTGCTTGTCGCTTTGGGGCGAATATGTCGCGAAGGCGCGGCGGCCTCAAGCCGGCCGGCGGGCATGCGTCACGCGACGGCGCTCAGGAAAGAAAAGAAAAGGATTGGGCGGTGCCGCATGGCGCAGCGTTCCGATGGCTGCGGCGCAAGCGCTGTGCGATGCCGGCCAGCCCGGTGCCGACGTTGGCGCTAGATGTCGCGCAGCAGGCGCCGGAATTCCTCGACGTCCTCGAAGCTGCGGTACACCGAGGCGAAGCGCACGTAGGCCACCTTGTCCAGGCGCTGCAGCTCGTGCATGACCAACTCGCCCAGCTTGCTGGATTCGATCTCGCGCAGGCCGCCAGACAGCAGCTTCTGCTCGATGCGCATCAGCGCCTCGTCGATCTGCTGCACGCCCACCGGCCGCTTGCGCAGCGCCAGCATCATCGAGGCGCGGACCTTGGCCGGCTCGTAGTCGGCCCGGCTGCCGTCCTTCTTGACGACCGCCGGGAAGTTGACGTCCGGCCGCTCGTAGGTGGTGAAGCGCTTCTCGCAGCCGCCGCACTGGCGGCGGCGGCGTACGAAGTCGCCGTCTTCCGAGATGCGGGTCTCGACGACCTGCGTCTCGGCATGGCCGCAGAACGGGCATTTCATGCGGCCGTGGCTCCTGGCAGCGCGTTCAGCGGTAGACCGGGAAGCGGCTGGTCAGGGCCGACACCTTGGCGCGCACGGCCTCGATGTTGGCGGCATCGCGCGGGTTGTCCAGCACGTCGGCGATCAGGTGGGCCGTGGCGCGCGCCTCCTCGTCCTTGAAGCCGCGCGTGGTCATCGCCGGGGTGCCGACGCGCACGCCGCTGGTCACGAACGGCTTCTCCGGGTCGTTGGGGATCGCGTTCTTGTTGATGGTCATGTGGGCGCTGCCCAGCACGGCCTCGGCTTCCTTGCCGGTGATGCCCTTGGCGCGCAGGTCGACCAGCATGACGTGGCTTTCGGTGCGGCCGCTGACGATGCGCAGGCCGCGCGAGGTGAGCGTCTCGGCCACGATCTGCGCGTTCTTCACCACCTGCTGCTGGTAGGCCTTGAACTCGGGCGTCAGCGCTTCCTTGAAGGCGACGGCCTTGGCCGCGATCACGTGCATCAGCGGGCCGCCCTGCAGGCCGGGGAAGATGGCGCTGTTGATCGCCTTCTCGTGCTCGGCCTTCATCAGGATGAAGCCGCCGCGCGGGCCGCGCAGGCTCTTGTGCGTGGTGGAGGTCACCACGTCGGCATAGGGCACCGGGTTGGGGTACACGCCTGCGGCGATCAGGCCGGCGTAGTGGGCCATGTCGACCATGAAGATGGCGCCGACGTCCTTGGCGACCTTGGCGAAGCGCTCGAAGTCGATGCGCAGGCTGTAGGCCGAGGCACCGGCCACGATCAGCTTGGGGCGGGACTCGTGGGCCTTGCGCTCCATCGCGTCGTAGTCGATTTCTTCCTTGTCGTTCAGGCCGTAGGAGACGACGTTGAACCACTTGCCCGACATGTTCAGCGGCATGCCGTGCGTCAGGTGGCCACCTTCGGCCAGGCTCATGCCCATGATGGTGTCGCCGGGCTTGAGGAAGGCCAGGAACACGGCCTCGTTGGCGGAGGCGCCGCAGTGCGGCTGCACGTTGGCGGCATCCGCGCCGAAGAGCTGCTTGATGCGGTCGATGGCCAGCTGCTCGGCCACGTCGACGTATTCGCAGCCGCCGTAGTAGCGCTTGCCCGGATAGCCTTCGGCGTACTTGTTGGTGAGCTGCGAGCCCTGGGCGGCCATGACGGCCGGCGAGGCGTAGTTCTCGCTGGCGATCAGCTCGATGTGGTCTTCCTGGCGCTGGTTCTCGGCCAGGATGGCGGCGTACAGCTCGGGATCGGTCTCTTGGACCAGGATGTTGCGTTGGTACATGGCAGTCCTTCGAAGAAGAGGGACCTTGCGGCATCGGATCCGGCAAGGGCTGCCCAGGCGAACGGCTGATCGCCCGGGCTCGAGCCGCGGGCGGTGCGCTTCCCAGTGGTCATCCACGTCAGCGGCGGCTCGCCTCTTGGGGAGGGGCCGCGCCTATCGCCAGTCGCGCACCGGTGGAGTGTAGCCGAGGCCTTTGAGCCGGCAGTTCGCAGGGGCGCGCATGCCACGGTTTTGCGAGGCGGCGCGTCAGCGTCATCGGGGCGCGTGCCGGAGCCCGCACGGCCGGCCACCGCGCTCCTGGAAAGAGGCAATAAAAAAGCGCTCCCAGAGGAGCGCTTCGATGTGTCCTTCTCTTTCTATATTAGTGAGAGACGGACGGTGAACGAGCCGCCTGCGCGACGGCGCCAGGATTGCAGTCCCGCCGCCGCGCCGGGCACGTTCACAAGGCCGGCTGCTCCAGCAGCGCCACGGTGGCCGGCGTGTTCTGCGCCGGCGGCTTCGCCTCGTCGGGCGAGGCCGGGGCCACGACCGGGATCGGCTGGGTGCGCGGCGTCGGCTGCGTCGGCATCGGCGCGGCGGGCGCGCCGGTGGCGGGCGCCGGCGGCGTGAAGACGGGCACGGCGCGGCCGCTGGCCACCTGGCGCAGGCGGTCGTGCTCGGCCATCACCTTGACGGTGTAGCCGCCGTCGTCGCCCAGGTTGGCGGCGCCCACGTAGTAGCGCAGGCCGCCTTCCAGGGAGCCGGCGCGCGAGATGCACTCCTGCAGCACCTTGACGCCGACGCGCAGGTTGGTGATGGGGTCGAAGGCGGCGAGCGTGCCGCCGGCCGGCTCGTACTTGTCGCCGTGAACGCGGGTCATGACCTGCATCAGGCCCTGGGCCCCGACGGGGCTCTGGGCGAAGGGGTTGAAACTCGACTCCACCGCCATGATGGCGAGGATCAGCGTCGGGTCGAGCTTGGTCTGCCGGCCGATGGTGTAGGCCTCGGCGACCAGCACGCTCAGCGGCTCGACCGCGACGCGGTATTTGCGGCTCAGCCAATAGGCCACGGCGGCCTGCTGGCGGGGGAGTTCTTCGGGGCGCGCCGCGGTGGCGCGCTCCACGGCATTGGGCGCCGGATCGGTGGGTGCCGGCGCCGGTTTGCGAGATTCGACCCAGGCCGTCAGCTCCTGCTCGCCTGCGCGCTGCAGGTCGGGCCGGGCGGCCACGGCGACGACGATGAACACGAGCGCGAGCCCGATCAGCGCGAAGCCGTTGTGGACGATCTCGAAGAAACCATCGGCTACGTCGCTGGCAAAGGTTCGCAACCCCTGCATGCCAGCCCGCAAGACCTGATTCATTCGCTAATTTCCTTTCTCTGCGAGCTCAAGGCTGCAAGTGGCGCAGGGCGCGCCGACTGCCTCGGGCATTCGCGTGAAGCGGCGATGTGCAGGTCCGTGCAGAGATACGAGGTGCACGGGCGTCCTGTGTTCGCCAGAGAGGCCGGGCCCTGAAAAAGCCCGGAAGACGGCCCGGGTGGAAGGACTGCGGGAGCCCGGGCAGCGCGCATTCTAGGAACCGTCAAATACACGGTCAAGAATATGGATTCCAATCTTTATGCTAAGTGGAAATGAAAAGGGCGGCTATCAAACGTTAACGAATCATCGATCAACTTCATTTGCAAGCGCGTGGGACCGGGCCTACGCGGCAGCTGTCTGCATCGCAGACGTCTGCCGGTGCCAGGGTTCAGCGACGCGAGTCGCAGACGATGGCCCGGCCCCCACGGCGGCAATCCCTTGCCGCCAGTGCGTCGGGAACCTTTCTCCTTCCCGCGCCAAAGAGATGGATGCGGCCTGGGGCCCTCCGTCGAGCCCGGTGGTGGTGCCTCGCGCACCCCACCGGGCTTTTTCGTTGGGAGGGCGCTGCCGCGTGCGGCACACTTCCGCCATGAATCTCCTGCGATCGACGTACCGCCCCTGGCTGCGCCGTGCCCTGTGGGCGCTGGCCGGCCTGCTCGCGCTGTGGGCCGTGCTCTGGGCGGCGGTGCCGCCCCTGCTGAAGTGGCAGCTCCAGAAGCAGGCGTCGGCCGCCCTGGGCCGGGCGGTGACGGTCGGCTCGGTGCAGCTGCGGCCCTGGACGCTGGAGTTGACGCTGCGCGACCTGCAGGTGGCCGGGCGGCAGGGCGAGGCGCCGCTGTTCACCGCCCGCCGGCTGTATGCCGATGCCGAACTGCAGTCGCTGCTGCGCTTCGCGCCCGTGCTGGATGCCCTGCAGCTGGATCAGCCGGTGCTGCGCCTCGCGCGTGGCGCGGACGGCGTGCTCGACATCGACGACATCCTGCGCCGGCTGGCCAGGCCCGGCGACAAGCCGCCGCGGGACGGGCCCGCGCGTTTCGTGCTCTACAACCTGGCGCTGGACGGCGGGCGCATCGAGTTCGACGACCGGCAGGCCGACCGCCGGCACGTGGTGGAAGGGCTGACGCTGCAACTGCCCTTCCTCAGCAGCCTGGCCTCCCAGCGCGCAGTGAACGTGGCGCCGCACCTGGCCTTCACGCTCAACGGCAGCCGCTTCGAATCCAGCGCCGAGGCGCTGCCGTTCGCCGACACCCGCAAGACCGCCGTGCGCATGCAGTTCAAGGGCCTGGACCTCGCCCCCTATCTCGCCTACGTGCCGGCCGGCCTGCCCGTGAAGCTGGCCTCCGGCGTGGTGGATGCCGACCTGCGCGCCGACTTCGAGCGCGGCGGCGAGCAGGCGTCGCTGAAGCTGTCCGGCACGGTGCATGCCCAAGGCCTGCGGGCGCTGGATGCACAGGGCGGCGAACTGCTCAAGCTGGCGGGGCTGACGCTGGACCTGGCCGATGTGCGGCCACTGGAGCGTCGCCTGCACCTGGCCAAGCTCGCGCTGGACGCGCCGGCGCTGGCCGTCCGCCGCGACGTGCAGGGGCGGCTCAACCTGCTGCTGACCAGCGGCGCCACGCCGGCACCCGAGACCGCGCAGGTCGTGCGCAGCGCGCCGCCGGCGTCGGCACCGGCTGCCGCGGACGCCGGTGGCGACGCAGGCACCGGCACCGCCGCGCCCACGGCCGTCTCCGCCGCGCCGCGCTGGACCGTGCAGATCGACGACACGGTGCTGCAGAACGGCCGCATCGGCTGGCACGACGACACCGTGCGGCCGGCCGCCGTCGTCGCCATTTCGGACCTGGACCTGCGCATCGAAGGCGCCGCCTGGCCGATGGCGAAGCCCGCCCGCTTCAACGGCGCTCTGGCGGTGGACCGGGGACGGCTCAAATTCGACGGCCAGGGCAGCCCGGCCGAAGTGCGCGCACAGATCGAGGCGGCCGACGTGCCGCTGTCGCTGGCCGCGCCCTATCTGGCGTCCACGCTCGAGCCGGCGCTCGACGGCCGCCTGGGTGGCCGCCTCGGCCTGCACTGGTCGCCGCAGACGCTGGCGCTCGACGCCGCGCGCGTCACGCTCGACAGCCTGTCGCTCACCGACGGCAAGACGGCGCTGGCCGGCATCGGCCGCTTCGAGCTGCTGGATGCGCGGGCCGACCTCAAGGCCCGCAGCCTGAACGTGGGCAGCCTGACGGCCACCCGGCCGCAGATCGTCGTCGAGCGCGACGCCCAGCAGCGCTGGATGTACCAGCGCTGGCTGCGTGCGCCGGCCGCAGCAGGCGAGGGCGCGGCCGTGCCCGTGGCGCAGCCGCGCGAGCCGGCGGCCGGGACGCCACCGCCGCCGTGGAAGGTGCGGATCGCGGCCCTGGCGATCGACGGCGGCACCGTCGACTTTGCCGACCGCGCCCGCCGTGGCGCCCCGGTGGAAGCCAGGGTGAGCGAGCTGCGGCTGCGCCTGCGCAACCTCGATCCGGCCACGTCCGCGCCGGTGCCGCTGGAGGCCTCGGGGCGGCTGTCCGCCGGCAGCCGTGCCGAGCCGGGGCGCTTCGACTACCAGGGCAGCGTGGTGCTCGCGCCCTTCGCCCTGCGCGGGAAGCTGGAGGCCACGGCCCTGCCGGTGCATGCCTTCCAGCCCTACTACGCGCAGACGCTGAACGTGGACGTGCGGCGGGCCTACGCCGCCTACCGCGGCAGCCTTGCGCTGGCGTTGCCGTCGGCGGGTGCCGAGGTCCAGATGGCGGGCGACCTGGCCGTGGACGACCTGCGGGTGGACAGCGTGGCGCTGACCACGCCATCGGCGGCGCCGGCCGCGGCGGCCAGCGAGGCGTCGTCGGCCTCGCCTGCCCCGGCGTCGGCGCCGCGCGGCGAACGCCTGCTGCGCTGGAAGGCGCTGGCGTTGCGCGGCTTCGCGCTCGACCAGCGGCCCGGCGCGCCGCTGCGCCTGGACGTGCGCGAGACCACGCTCACCGACGCCTTCGCCCGCATCATCGTGGAGCCATCGGGCCGCCTGAACCTGCAGGGCATCACGCGCCAGGGCCAGCAGGAGAACGAGCGCGCGGCGGCCGAGCGGCCGCAGCCGCGCACCGCGCAGGCGGGCGAGGGCGCCCGGGCCACCAGCAATGCCGGCGACGGCCCGGCAGCCACCCAGGCTGCGCCGCCCGTGCGCGCAGAGGCCGCCAAGGGGCCGTCGCCCATCATCCGTTTCGGGCCCATCAGCGTGGTCAACGCCCGGGTGGACTTCTCCGACCTGTTCATCCAGCCCAACTACTCGGCCGACCTCACGGAGCTGACCGGCCGCCTGAGCGCCTTCTCGTCCGAGCCCGCGTCCGAAGGCCGGCCGGCCCTGGCCGACCTGGAACTGCGCGGCAAGGCGCAGCAGACCGCGTCGCTGGAGATCCTGGGCAAGCTCAACCCGCTGGCCAAGCCGCTGGAGCTGGACATCGCCGCCAAGGTGCGCGACCTGGAACTCGCGCCGCTGTCGCCGTATGCCATCCGCTATGCCGGCCACGGCATCGAGCGCGGCAAGATGAGCGTGGACCTGCGCTACCAGGTGGCGCCGGACGGCCGCCTCACGGCCACCAACAAGGTGGTGCTCAACCAGCTGGCCTTCGGCGATGCAGTCAAGGATGCGCCCAACAGCCTGCCCGTGCGGCTGGCCGTGGCCCTGCTGGCGGACCGCAACGGCGTCATCGACGTCGACCTGCCGCTGTCGGGCTCGCTCAACGACCCGCAGTTCAGCATCGGCCCGCTGATCTGGAAGGGCGTGCTCAACCTGATCGGCAAGGCCATCACCTCGCCCTTCAGCCTGCTGACGGGTGGCCTCGGCGGCGGCAGCAGCGAGTCGAGCGTGGTGCCCTTCGCGCCGGGGAGCGATGCGCTGTCGGCCGCGGCGCGGCAGAGCCTGGACAAGGTGGTGCAGGCGCTCAAGGCGCGCGACGGCCTGCGGCTGACCGTCATCGGCCAGGCCAGCCTGGACAAGGAGCGCGACGCTCTGCAGCGCGAGCGCCTGCGCCGCATGGCCCTGGCCGAGAAGCGCCGCGCCGCCGTGCGCGCCGGCGACGACCCGTCGGACGTGGCACCGGTCACCGATGCCGAATACCCCGCGCTGCTGGAGGCCGTCTACAAGCGGGCCGACATTCCCAAGCCCCGCAACCTGATCGGCATGGCCAGGTCGCAATCGGTGGCCGAGATGGAAAAGCTGCTGCTGCCCACCATCGCAGTGGACGAGCAGGCCATCCGCGAACTGGGCATCGCCCGCGCCGCGGCCGTGCGCGACTACCTGCTGCAGCGGCAGTTGCCCGGCGACCGCATCTTCCTCGGGGCCGTTCGCACCGCCGGGGCCGACGCCGGCCCCGACTGGAAGCCGGGCACCGAACTGCGGCTGGACGTCCGGTAGGAATCGGGGCCCCGCGCGACCCCGATTCCTCGGCCTTGTCCGCGGGATTTCTGCTGCGCAGCCTCCTGGGCGACAATGCGGCCCGCGCGCCGGCCATGCCGGCGCATTTGCTTGGACGACCGGCAACCGGCCGGTCCACCTCCCCGACCCCTTACCACGACCCTGGCGCAGTGACTCAAGCCACGACCAAACACGATATCCCCACCCTCGACCAGCTCACCGGGGGCGTCTTCACCGCCGCGACCTCCGGCGAACGGGCGCAGCGCGTGCGCGACTGGCTTGCCGGCAACCCGGCCCCGGAGTTGATGCAGGAAGTCTTCAAGGAACTCAGCGGCCGCGACAAGGGCGCCGCCCGCCCGGTGCGCGAGCGCCTGGACGAGATCAAGCGCGCCAAGGGCCAGGAAGTGATCGCCGCCGAATGGGCCGACAAGGCCCGTGCGCTGCTGGATCAGCCCCGCCTGAACATCGCCGACGCCATGGCCTGGCAGCGCGACGCCGCCAAGGCCGGCGCGCCGCTGTCGCGCGAACCGCTGGCCGGCCTCAAGGCCAACCTGGCCGAGCGCGTGAAGGGCGTCGAAGACCTGCAGCACCGCGCCCAGGTGCACCGCGAGGCCGCCGTGCTGCTGGCCCAGCGCTTCGAAGTGCTGTCCACCAAGGGCTGGCAGGACGCACAGGCCGCCGAAGAAGGCCTGCGCACCGACGTCGCGCACTGGACCACCCAGGCCGACGAGATCGTGCAGGACCCGAACTGGGCCAGCCTGGACGCGCGCTTCGCCCCGCAGTTGGAGGCCTCGCGCTCGCAACTGCAGGTGGTGTCCGAAGCCTTCCACAGCGCGCTGGCCCAGGCCGTCGCCGCTGCCGCCGATGCCCAGGCGCCGCTGCCGCCCGTGCCCGTGTGGGCCGACGAGCTGCGCGCCGGCCGCGGCCTGCCGCCCGAGAACGTGGCTCCGGCGCCCGCGCCCGCTGCGCCCAAGGTCGACCCCGCCCAGCGCGCAGCCGCCGAAGCGGCCGTCGAAGCCTCGCTGAGCAAGCTCGAGGAAGCCACCGCCCAGGGCCAGGGCAAGACCAGCCAGGCCGCCGCCAACGCGCTGCGCGCCGTGCTCAAGGAGCATGGCAAGCTGGTCGGCAACGCCCTCGAAGCCCGCGTGCATGCCGCACTGGTCGCCGCCGGCGAGCTGGAAGGCTGGCAGCGCTGGAGTGCCGACAAGGTCCGCGAAGACCTGGTCGCCAAGGCCGAAGGCCTGCTCAACCGTCCCGAGGGCCAGGCCCTGGGCGGCCGCAAGATGCAGGAGCAGCTGCGCACCCTGCGCGAGCAGTGGAAGCAGGCCGACCAGGGCGGCGTGCCCAACCACGGCCTGTGGCGCCGCTTCGACGAGGCCTGCAACAAGGCCCACAAGGTGGTCGAGGCCTGGCTGGAAAAGGTCCGTGCCGAGGCCGCCGAGCACCGCGCCCAGCGCCTGGCGCTGGTCGAGGAACTGCGCGCCTGGACCGCCGAACACGCCGGCGACGCCGACCTCAAGGCACGCAACCGCGCCCTGCACCAGTTCGCCGACCGCTGGCGCGATGGCGGCCACGTGAGCGAGAAGGTGTTCGCCGAACTGCAGCCGCTGTGGAGCGCCGCCATGACCGAGGCCCGCGGCCCGCTCGAAGCCTCGCAGAAGGCCAGCATCGAGCGCCGCCAGCAGATGATCGCCGAGGCCACCGAGCTGGGCGCTGCGCCGCAGCTGCGCATCGACGCCGTCAAGGCGCTGCAGCAGCGCTGGCAGGCGGAGGCCCAGGCCGTGCCGCTGGAACGCCGCCAGGAGCAGAAGCTCTGGGACGCGTTCCGCAAGCCCATCGACGACGCCTTCCAGCGCAAGAGCGCCGACCGCGAGCGCCAGGCCGAGGCCATGGGCGAACACGACCGTGCCGTCCTCGAAGCCTCCAAGGCGCTCGAAGCGGCCAACGCCACGGGCGATGCCCAGAAGATCCGCGCTGCCATGACGGCGCTGGAAGACGCGCTGCGCGGTCGCCGTGACGCGGCCGCCGCGGCGCCTGCCGCTGCCGCTTCCGAGGCAGCCGCCTCCGCGCCGGCAGCAGGTGCCGATACGCCTGCTGACGGGGCCGCCGCCCCGGCCGCATCGGGCGAGGGCGCCGAAGCCGCTGCTGGCGAGGCGACTGCCGACGCTGGCGAAGCCGCTGCGCCCGTACCCGCCGCCGCGCCCAAGGCCGCCCCGCGCCCAGTGGTCGCCGTGCGCGGCGACGACCGCCCCGGCGCAGCCCGCCCGGCCGCCGCGCCCGCCGGCCGCTTCGGTGACCGCCGCGATGGCCGGGACAGCCGTGGCGGCCCGCGCAGCGGCGACCGCTTCGGTCGCGACCGTCCCGGCCGGCCGGGCGACATGCGCGGCGACCGTGCCCCGCGCGAGGACCGCGGCCCGCGCCTGGGCGACACCGCCTTCCGCGCCCAGCGCGACGCCATGGAGCATGCCCAGGCCGCCCTGCGCAAGCTGGCCAGCCAGGCGCACGGCGAGGCCGTCACGCAGTTGCTGGACGCCTGGAACAAGCGCGACGGCGCTGCCGTGCCGCCGGCGCAGGAGCTGGGCCGCGTGACGCCGTCCGTGCGCAACCAGTGGGTGCAGTCGCTGTCGGCCGCGCCCGCCGGTGGCGACGCCGGCGAAGCGCTGCTGCGCCTGGAGATGGCGGCCGAGGTGCCGACGCCGCCGGAGCAGCTCGACGCCCGCCGTGCCCTGCAGCTCAAGCTGCTGACCAAGCGCAACGAGCCCGGCCCGGCCGAGACCTGGGCGCAGGATGCCGCACGCGTGCTGGCATCGGCCCACGAGCCGACCGTGGCGCGCCGCCTGCAGAGCGCGCTCAAGCCGCTGCTGCGCAAGGGCTGATCAAGACGCTGGCCGCCTGGGCCGGACAGCAAAGCGGCGCATCGGTGACGGTGCACCGCTTTTTTGCTGGATGTGCTCTGTAATTGACTGATCATTCCAGTATTGGCTAGACTGAGCGCGTTGCCATTTCTGAACCAGCAGAGCCAGATGCAGAAATCCACGCCAGGACGGCCCCGGGAGTTCGACGACACCGCTGTCGTCGAGGCGGCCATGGATGTGTTTTGGTCGCGCGGTTATGAAGGTGCGTCTGCACAGGAACTGTGCGAGCGCACGGGTCTGGGCCGCGGCAGTCTCTACAACGCTTTCGGCAGCAAGCAGAAGCTCTACCACCGGGCGCTGACGCTGTATCAGGAGCAGGGCATCCAGGCGCAGGCGCAGATCCTCAATGGACGTGGCACCGTTCGCGAGCGGTTGCAGGCGCTGATGGACTGGGGCATCGCGCATGATCTCGGGCCCGCACGTGGGCGCGGCTGCATGGCGTTGTTTGCCGCTCTGGACCGTGCGGGCAAGGATCCGGAGGTGGCCGAGATCGCGCGTGTCTATGTTCAGCGGCTGGAACAGGTGCTGTGCCATCTGTTCGCCGTCGGGCAGCGCAGCGGCGAGTTGCCGTCGGTGCGGTCCGCGCTGGAGATGGCGCGCGGTTTCGTGGGCAGCTACTACGGTTTGCGTGTGCTTGGGCAGTCGATGCCGGACCGTGGGTTTCTGCGCGACGCGACGGCCGGGATCCTGGCCAGCTTCGGTGCTGGGGATGAAAGGTTGGGCTGAATGCTCGTTTTTTTTGCCCTATTCTTGAACGATCATTCAAATAAAAGCTATGCCTGTTTCCGTTTACCTCCTCGGCCTGACCATCTTTGCGCTGGGCACCTCCGAATTCATGGTCGCCGGCATGATGCCC
This sequence comes from Pseudacidovorax intermedius, assembly GCF_001476815.1. GTDB lineage: Bacteria > Pseudomonadota > Gammaproteobacteria > Burkholderiales > Burkholderiaceae_C > Xenophilus > Xenophilus intermedius_A. Next base: position 21,299 of record NZ_LDSL01000027.1, read on the forward strand.
TCGCTGGCGCAGGCTCTGGACGTGTCCTTGCCTCAGGTCGGCCACCTCATCTCCATCTATGCCGCCGGCATAGTGGTGGGCGGTCCGGTGCTGACGGCCATCCTGCTCGCATGGCATGTGCCCAACAAGCTGGCGCTGCTGGGGTTGATGGCGGTGTATGCGGCCGCCCAGTCGATGGCCGCGATGGCGCACACGCAGGGGTTGATGGCCGGCGCCCGGCTGGTGACGGGCATCGTGGCGGCGGCGTGCTTCGGCGCGGCGTTGGCACTCTGCGCGGACATGGTCGCGCCCCAGCAGCGGGGGCGCGCAGCCGCCGCCGTCCTCGGCGGCCTCATGCTCGCTGCCGTGCTCGGCGTGCCGTTGGCGACGCTGATCGACCAGCACTGGGGTTGGCGAACCAGTTTCTGGCTGGTGGTCGTGCTGGTGGTGGTTTGCGCGGCCTCTGTGGCCATCTGGGTGCCGGCGTCCCGCTCAACCCCGCATGGCGGACTCGGCCAGGAACTGCAGGAGTTTCGCAATCCTCATCTCTGGATGGCCTATCTCACCAGTGCGCTGATCATCGGTTCGGCCTTTGCGGCCTTCAGCTACTTCGCCGTGATCCTGACGGGTCTTTCGGGCTGGCCCGCCGCCGCGGTGCCGTGGCTGCTGGCCACCTACGGCGTGGCGAACATGGTCGGCAACATCGTCGTGGGGCGCCATGCGGACCGGCATACCCACGCCGTGTTGGCCATCGGCCTGACAGTGCTGATGGCGGCTCTGGCCCTCTTCGCGTGGCAGGCCGAGTGTGCCGCCCTCAGCGTGGTCATGGTGGTGGTGACCGGACTGACGGGCGTCACGCTGAATCCCGCGATGGCGGCCCGAGTCATGCGCGTGGCGCGGCCCGGCCCGTTGGTGAACACGATGCATGCATCGGTCATCAACATCGGGCTGGGCGTCGGCACGTGGCTCGGCGGCGAAGCCATCGACAAGGGCTATGGCCTTCGGTCGCCGTTGTGGATCGGCGCGGCGCTGGCCGCGCTGGGTCTCGCCAGCCTGCTCCCGTACGCGTCTCGGGGCCGCCGTGCGCAGGCCATGGCCTGCCGCGGCTGAGTGCCTGCTTGTCCGATCCACACAGAATCATCAAGGAGCTTTCCATGAACACGCAGCCTTTCAGCGGCAGAACCGCGCTGGTGACGGGTGCCGGCACCGGCATCGGCCAGCACATCGCCCAGGCGCTGGCGAAACAGGGCGCGCGGGTGGCAATCGCAGGCCGCCAATTGGCGTCGCTGCGGCGGACTGCGGACGCCATCGCTCTGGCGGGCGGCCATGCGCTCACCGTGGTGGCCGACGTCTCCGATGAGGCCGGCGTCGAGGACATGGTGGCGCAGACACTGCGAGCGGAGGGCCGACTGGATATTGCCGTCAACGCGGCGGGCGTGTTGCGAACCGGCGCCGTGGACGCCTTCGCACTGCAGGACTTCCAGGCGACGATGGCGACCAATGTCGTCGGCACCTGGCTGTGCATGAAGCACCAGCTCCTGGCGATGAAGCGCGGCGCGAACGGCGGCGCCATCGTGAACATTGCCTCGAACATCGGTGCGCATCTGGCGCGGCCCGGCACGGCGGCCTATGCCGCTTCCAAGGCGGCGGTGGCCGTGCTGACCAAGACTGCCGCGCTCGAGGCCATCGGCAGTGGCATTCGCATCAACAGCGTCAGCCCAGGGCCTGTGGATACCGCCATGTCCTACCGTGTGGGCGAAGACCGCCAGGCGCGGGACGTGCGGGTGGCGGCAAGTAACCCATCGCGGCGGGTCGCGGGGCTGGACGAGATCGCCGCAGCCGTACTCTGGCTGTGCTCCGATGCCGCGGCTTATGTGGTGGGCCATGACCTGGTGATCGATGGCGGGGCGTCGCTCTGAAAGCGCACAGACCGACGATTCCTGCGCAGCGGTGAGCTTGCCGGCGCAGCGGCCGCGGGCTGTCTTTCGGCACCTTGCGCCCTGCGCCTTTGCCGCCAGTCAGCCCTCGTCGGTGGCTGCCCGAAAGAACGCGTCGAACGCCGGCGCCAGTCCCTCGAACTCGCGCGTGAAGCGCGGCCGGTCGACGAAGTACGCCTCGCAGGCCACGGCGAAGAATTCGGCCAGCGACGAGGCGGCGTAGTCGTCCAGCCAGGGCGGCTCGCCGCCGAAGCGTTCGGCCACGATGGCCTGCTCGCGGAATCGGTCGTAGGCGGGCTGCAGCGCCTGCAGCCAGCGCTCGCGGGCCTGCAGGGCGCTGCCGTCGCCCAGGAAGTGGGCGGGCAGCGGGGGGCAGCCATCGACCTCGCCGTCGCGCATGTCGATCTTGTGGGCGAATTCGTGGATGACGACGTTCAGGATCGGGCCCTGGCCATCGCCGCTGGCACCTTCGGCCACGTGCGGCCAGCTGAGCATCACCGGGCCGTGAGCCCGGGCCTCGCCGATGATGGCTTCGTCGTATTCGTGCACCACGCCGGCCTCGTCCACCAGCGTGCGGCGGGTGGAGACCTCGGAGGGCACGACGACGATGCCGACGAAGTCGTCGTACCAGTCCAGGTCGCCGGGCAGGTGCAGCACGGGCAGCACGGCCTGGGCGGCGATGAGCAGCGCGACGCGGTCGGTGATGGCGAAGCCCAGCGCGCCGTGGAACTCCTTCTGCTGCAGGAAGCGGGCGCTGAGGGCGCGCAGGCGGGCGATCTCGTCGGCCGGCCGGCCGGCCAGGAAGGGCAGCGCGGCCAGGGCCTGCTGCCAGGCGTCGTCCGGGATCTGTGGCGGGGGGCGCAGCTTGCTGCGCAGCCAGCGGCCCAGCATGGTCAGGTTCTCCGTGCCGGCCGACGCGGCAGGGCGTCGGCGGTCCAGGCGCGACGCGGCAGGGATGGACGCCGGCGCATCTAGCGCAGATCCACCCGCTGGGCGCCGGCGGCGCTCAGGCACAGCACCTGCGCACGCGGCGGCGAAGCCGCGGCATCCCAGTCGCTGAGGACCAGGCGTTCGTGCCCGGCGTCCAGCGCACGGCGGCCGGGCCTGTGGGTGTGGCCATGCACCAGCGTCGGCGCCCGCGCGCTGCGCAGCCAGGCGACAGCGGCCTCACCGTCGACATCGGCCCAGACGGTGCGCGGATCGCCCTTGCGCGACTCGCTCTGCGCGCGCATGTGGCGCGCCAGCGCGCGGCGTTCCTCGAGCGGACGGGCCAGGAAATCGGCCTGCCAGGCCGGGCTGCGCACCTGGGCGCGGAAGGCCAGGTAGTCCCGGTCTTCCAGGCAGAGCAGGTCGCCATGGCTGAGCAGCCAGCGCCGGCCGTGCAGCACCAGCACCAGCGGATCAGGCAGCAGTTGCAGGCCGGCCTGCGCGGCGAAGCCCTGGCCGACCAGGAAGTCGCGGTTGCCGGCCATGAAGAAGATCGGGCGCCGTTCGGCCGCGGTGCGCAGCCGGGCGGCGCAGTCGGCCTCGAAGCCCGGCGATTGCGCGGCGTCGTCGCCCACCCACACCTCGAACAGGTCGCCGAGGAAGAAGACCGCGTCGGCCGGCGTGGTCTGCAGGTAGCCCTGCCAGGCCTGCAGGGTCTCGGGCTCGCCCGGGTGCAGGTGCAGGTCGGACAGCAGGTCGACCGTGCGCCACCCGGGCGGGGCGAGGAATTCGGTGAAGGCGGTCTGCGCCGTCATGCGCGCGGCACGGAAGGGGCGCGCGGGCGCAGACCGGGGCAGGGCATGGCGCGGTTCAGGCGCTCACTCGGCCAGGATGGTGGCCTTCTCGATCACCACGTCGTCCAGAGGCACGTCGTCGTGGAAGCCGCGGCGGCCGGTCTTGACCTTGCGCAGTTTGTCGACGAGCTCGGTGCCCGAGACGACCTTGCCGAACACGGCATAGCCCCAGCCCTGCTGGGAGGGCGCGGTGTGGTTGAGGAAGTCGTTCTTGGCGACGTTGATGAAGAACTGCGCAGTGGCCGAATGCGGCGCGCTGGTGCGGGCCATGGCGACCGTGTACATCTCGTTCTTCAGGCCGTTGTTGGCCTCGTTGGTGATCTCGGCGCCGGTGGGCTTCTGCTTCATGCCGGGCTCGAAACCGCCGCCCTGGATCATGAAGCCGTCGATGATGCGGTGAAAGACGGTGTTGTCGTAGTGGCCCTTGGTGACGTAGGCCAGGAAGTTCTCGACCGTCTTGGGGGCCTTCTCGGCGTCCAGTTCGAGGACGATGGGACCGAGGTCCTTGATGGTGAGTTCGACTTTGGGATTGCTCATGAGGGACTCCTGAAGAAGAGAAAAGGGCGGCCGGCTTATTTCAGCACCGTCGCGCTGCGGATCACGACCGGCTCGACCGGCACGTCGCGCATCGGCCCCTGGGCGCCGGTGGGCACGGCGCGGATCTTGTCGACCACGTCCATGCCCGAGACCACCTTGCCAAACACGGTGTAGCCGTGGCCGTCGGGATTGGGGGCGTTGAGCATGTCGTTGTTCTTCACGTTGATGAAGAACTGGGCCGTGGCCGAGTTCGGGTCGCTGGTGCGGGCCATGGCGATGGTGCCACGGTCGTTCTTGAGGCCGTTGTCGGCCTCCAGCGGCACCGGGGCACGTGTGGGCTTCTGGCGCAGGTCGGGCGTGAAGCCGCCGCCCTGGATCATGAAGCCGTCGATGACGCGGTGGAACACGGTGCCGTCGTAATGCTTGTCCTGCACGTACTGCAGGAAGTTGGCGACGGTCTTGGGCGCCTTGGCCGGCTCGAGCTGCAGCACGATGTCGCCCGCGCTGGTGGTCAGTTTGACGCGCGGGGCGGCGGCCTGGCTCCAGGCGGCGGTGGGCAGCGCGGCGGCGGTGAGAAGGGCCAGCAGGACGCGGCGGGTGAGGGCGGTGGTACGCGAAGCGGTCACGCGGGGACTCCGTGCGGATGAGCCGAAAACGGCAAGGGAGGTGGACGACAAAGGACGCTAGAGGCGCAGCCGGCGCGGCGGTTCCCGCCGCACCAGCGATGGCTCAACGCACCAGGCGGCGCTGCTCGGGCGGGTCCGCGGGCAGGGCGCCGTTGCTGCTTTCGCCGGTGCGGTCGACCAGCTGGCGGATCATGGCCAGCTTGGGCGCGACGCTGGCGCTGATCGAGGCATAGGACTGCGCGCGGTTGTACTGCCGCGCGGCCAGGCGCACGTACACGTCGCCCAGGTTCTCGTGGGCCACGGCGTAGTTCGGGTTCAGCCGCAGGGCCGTCAGCAGCGTGTCGCGGGCCTTGTCCAGGTCGCCCCGCGCGGCATAGATGACGGCCAGGTTGTTGTAGGGCTCGGGCAGCTCGGGATAGTCCTGCGTGAGCTTGACGAAGGTGTCGGTGGCGTCGGTCGTCTTGCCCTGCTCGCTGAGGATCACGCCGCGCAGGAAGCGCATCTGCGGATCGCGCGGATTGCCGGCGATGTAGCGGTCGGCCTTGTCGAGCGCCTCGGTGGCCTTGCCCGCGCGCAGCAGTGCATTGACGTCGGCGTAGTCGTCGGCCAGCGCCGCTCCGGTGCCCATGGCCAGCAGGCAGGCGAGGGCGGCACGGAGCAGGGAACGGGCGACGGGAGAAGCGGCTTGCGTCATGGAGCGAGTGGGGCCGGACGGCGCGTGCGCCCCGGCATGGTTGGATGCGGCGGGCCCGTGCGGACGGGCGCTGCGCAGAGGGCCGTTTATACTCGCCGGATTGTAGCCATGGCTTGTGCCGAGCCCTTGGCAGCGCGCCCCCCGCGGCGCATGATCGACAGCTTCCGGCCGGCGCCCCCGTTCAACGGCGCTCTTTCCGATTTCCATGACCCTGCGTATCTACAACACGCTCACGCGTGCACTGGAGGAGTTTTCGCCGCTCGAAGCGGGCCATGTGCGGATGTACGTGTGCGGCATCACGGTCTACGACTTCTGCCACGTGGGTCATGCCCGCGCCATGATCGCCTTCGACGTGGTGCAGCGCTGGCTCAAGGCGCGCGGCTGGCGCGTGACCTACGTGCGCAACATCACCGACATCGACGACAAGATCATCCGCCGCGCGGTGGAGAACGGCGAGACGCTCAAGGCGCTCACCAGCCGCATGATCGCCGCGATGTACGAGGACACCGACGCGCTGGGCGTGGAGCGCCCCACGCACGACCCGCGCGCCACCGACTACATCCCGCAGATGCTGTCGATGATCGAGACGCTGGAACGCAAGGGCCTGGCCTACCGCTCGGCCGATGGCGACGTGAACTACGCGGTGCGCAAGTTCGCAGGCTACGGCAAGCTGTCGGGCAAGTCGCTCGACGAGCTGCACGCCGGCAACCGCGTGGCCGTGGCCGAGGGCAAGGAAGACCCGCTCGACCCCGTGCTCTGGAAGCGCGCCAAGCCCGCCGAGCCCGCCGAAGCCAAGTGGGAGAGCCCCTTCGGCACCGGCCGCCCCGGCTGGCACATCGAATGCTCGGCGATGGCCTGCGACCTGCTGGGCGAGACCTTCGACATCCACGGCGGCGGCGCCGACCTGCAGTTCCCGCACCACGAGAACGAGATCGCGCAAAGCGAAGGCGCCACCGGCAAGCCCTTCGCAATGACGTGGATGCACAACGGCTTCATCAACATCGACAACGAGAAGATGTCCAAGAGCCTGGGCAACTTCTTCACCATCCGCGATGTGCTCAGGAAGTACGACGCCGAGACGCTGCGCTTCTTCATCGTGCGCGCGCACTACCGCAGCGACCTCAACTACAGCGACGTGCACCTGGACGACGCGCGCAACGCGCTGAAGCGCCTGTATCGCTCCTTGGCAGACGCCGACGCATTGCTGGGTGAACAAGGGCTGATGGCGGATTGCGTTCCTTTATCGGACCTTCCTGATCCCTTTGATTGGGTACGGCTATTCAAGAAAGCGATGGATGAGGACTTCGGCACTCCCCAGGCGGTCGCGGTTCTATTCCACATCGCGGGCGACATCCAAGCTCTACGCAATAGCCTGATCCATAACAAGAATCCCGATATTCGAGACTTTGAGCTGCAGAGACTTCGGGACTCTGCCATGGCTCTGCGGTCGCTTGGTGGCGCTCTTGGGCTATTGACCTCCGATCCCGTGCGCTACTTAAGGGCGGGTGCTAGCCTGGACGAAGCCACCATCCAGGCCCGCATCGGCGAGCGCGCCGCGGCCAAGGCGGCGAAGAACTTCGCCGAGGCCGACCGCATCCGCAACGACCTGCTGGCCCAGGGCATCGTGCTGAAGGACGGCCCCGCCGGCACCACCTGGGCCGCGGCCCAGTAAACGGTGCGGACGACGGCAACGCTGGCCATGGCCCCATCGCGCGCGCAGGATCCGGAATTCATCACGCCCGACTACTGGGAGGAGGCGTGCCGCCACCTCGTCAAGAAGGACCGCGTGATGCGCCGGCTGATCCCGCAGTTCGGCGATGCGCGCCTGCATTCGCGCGGCGACGCCTTCACCACGCTGGCCCGCAGCATCGTCGGCCACCAGATCTCGGTGAAGTCGGCGAAGTCGGTGTGGGAGCGCTTCGAGAAGCTGCCCCGGCGCCTGACGCCCGCCAACGTGCTCAAGCTCAAGGTGGACGACATGCGCGCCGCCGGCCTGTCCGCGCGCAAGGTGGAATACCTGGTCGACCTGGCGCTGCACTTCGACGCCGGCACCGTGCACGTGGACGCCTGGAACGACATGGCCGACGAGATGATCATCGCCGAGCTGGTGGCCATCCGCGGCATCGGGCGCTGGACGGCGGAGATGTTCCTCATCTTCCACCTGCTGCGTCCCAACGTGCTGCCTCTGGACGACCCCAGCCTCATCGCCGGCATCAGCCAGCAGTATTTCTCGGGCGACCCGGTCAGCCGCAGCGATGCGCGCGAAGTGGCCGTCGCCTGGGCCCCCTATTGCAGTGTGGCCACTTGGTACATTTGGCGCTCGCTCGAGCCCCTGCCGGTGGCCTATTGACTGACTTCACAGGAGTAGATCTTGGCAAAACGTAGCTTCCTCGACTTCGAGCAACCCATCGCCGAACTCGAAAGCAAGATCGAAGAACTGCGCTATGTGCAGAGCGAATCGGCGGTCGACATCTCGGAAGAGATCGACCAGCTCGGCAAGAAGAGCCAGCAGCTGACCAAGGAGATCTACAGCAGCCTCACGCCGTGGCAGATCACCAAGATCGCGCGCCACCCCGAGCGGCCCTACACGCTGGACTACGTGAACGAGATGTTCACCGACTTCGTCGAGTTGCACGGCGACCGCCACTTCGCCGACGACCTCTCGATCGTCGGCGGCCTGGCCCGCTTCAACGGCATGCCCTGCATGGTGCTGGGCCACCAGAAGGGCCGCGACACCAAGGAACGCACGGCGCGCAACTTCGGCATGAGCAAGCCCGAGGGCTACCGCAAGGCGCTGCGCCTGATGAAGACGGCCGAGAAGTTCAAGCTGCCGGTCTTCACCTTCGTCGACACGCCCGGGGCCTACCCCGGCATCGATGCCGAGGAGCGCGGCCAGTCCGAGGCCATCGGCCGCAACATCTTCGAGATGGCGCAGCTGGAAGTGCCCATCATCACCACCATCATCGGCGAGGGCGGCTCCGGCGGCGCGCTGGCCATTTCGGTGGCCGACCAGGTGCTGATGCTGCAGTACTCGGTGTATTCGGTCATCAGCCCCGAGGGTTGCGCCTCCATCCTGTGGAAGACGGCCGACCGGGCGCAGGACGCGGCGGACGCGCTGGGCATCACGGCGCACCGTCTCAAGGCGCTGGGCCTGGTCGACAAGATCGTCAACGAGCCGGTGGGCGGGGCCCACCGCGACCATCGGCAGATGGCGTCCTTCCTCAAGCGTGCGCTGACCGAAGCGGTCCGCCAGGTGGTGGACCTCAAGCCGCGCGAACTGGTCGACCGGCGCTATGAGCGCATCCAGAGCTACGGCCGCTTCGCCGACACCAAGGCCGACGCCGGCCGCTGAATACGGCGCCCCTGAAGGGCAGGGCGGCTGCGCCCCGCGCGGTGGCCGTTCAGCGCGTCATCGCCTGCGGGCTGCATTGCGCGCCTTCAGCGCGTCGGCCAGGCCGGGCGGCAGCAGCTTCTGCGACAGCCGCAGCAGCAGGAACACCACGATGCCGTCGTCCAGCCAGCCCAGCAGCGGCACCGCATCGGTGACCAGGTCCAGCGGGCTGATGAGGTACGCCGCCGCGGCCAGCACCGCCAGCTTGGCACCCCAGGGCGAGCGGCCGTCGCGCAGAACGGCCCAGGCCAGCACGAGCTCCTTGCGCATCGCCCACCACAGTCGTCCCAACTTCCACATGCGGCAACTCCTCGGTCCGGGTGCGGCCGGCGCGGGAATGCGTCGGCCATGAGCGGGGTTGGAGCGCCGCGGGCGGCAGGGGTTCCGCCGGATGCCGTCGATGCCGCCGTCGCCGCGCTCACGCCGCGCCTGCCGCTGGGCGTGGCCCTGAGCGGCGGCGCCGATTCGACGGCCCTGCTGGTGGCCTGCGCGCGCCGCTGGCCGGGCCAGCTGGTGGCGCTGCATGTGAACCATGGGCTGCAGGCGGCGGCCGATGGCTTCGAGCGCCATTGCGCCGCGCTCTGCGAACGCTGGCAGGTGCCGCTGCGGGTAGGACGCATCGATGCGCGGCCGCGGGCCGGCGAAAGCCCGGAAGAGGCGGCGCGGCTGGGCCGCTACCGGGCGCTTGCCGAGCTGGCCGGCGCGGACGGCGGATTCACCCGGCGCGCATCCGGCGAGGCGCCGGCCTCGACCGAGGCCGCGACGGACGGGACGCCAGGGGCCTTGCAGGACATCGTGCTGGGCCACCATGCCGACGACCAGGTCGAGACGCTGATCCTCGCCCTCTCGCGCGGCGCCGGCCTGCCGGGCCTGGCCGCCATGCCGCGGACGGCCGAACGTGCCGGCCTGCGCTGGCATCGGCCCTTCCTGGACCTGCCGGCCCACACCCTGCGCGCCTGGCTGCGCAGCCATGGGGAAGGCTGGATCGACGACCCCACCAACATCGACGCACGCTACACGCGCAACCGCATCCGCCAGCAAGTGCTGCCCGCGCTGGCCGACGCCTTTCCGCAGTTCCGCCAGACCTTCGCCCGCAGCGCGCGCCATGCGGCGCAGGCGCAGGAACTGCTGGCCGACATTGCCCGGGCCGACCTGGCGGACACCGGCATGCCGCCGCGCATCCCGGCCCTGCAGGCGCTGCCGCGCGGCCGCCAGGCCAATGCGCTGCGGGCCTGGCTGGCGCAGGCGTCCGGCCGGGCGCCGGCAGCCCGGCAGATCGACGAACTGCTCGACCAGATCGCTGCCTGCACCACGCGCGGCCACCGCATCCACCTCAAGGCCGGCAGCGGCCAGGTGGTGCGCGAAGGCGACACCCTGCGTTGGTACAATGGCGCGCCCTTGCCGAAGCCCCCGCGCTGAATGGCATCCGGGCCGCCACCGCGCAGGCCTTTCTCCAGGCCCGCCATCGCGGGCGACGCCGACGAGGCGACTCACTTTTCTTCCGACATCTCACCCATGGCATTGATCGTTCACAAGTACGGCGGCACGTCGATGGGCTCGACCGAGCGCATCCGCAATGTCGCCAAGCGCGTCGCCAAATGGGCGCGCGCGGGCCATCGCATGGTGGTGGTCCCCAGCGCCATGAGCGGCGAGACCAACCGCCTGCTGGGCCTGGCCAAGGAACTGGCCCCGGCCAAGCCCACCACGCCCTATAACCGCGAGCTGGACATGCTGGCGTCCACCGGCGAGCAGGCTTCGTCGGCGCTGCTGGCCATCGCGCTGCAGAGCGAGGGCGTGCAGGCCGTGAGCTACACCGGCTGGCAGATGGGCGTGCAGACCGACAGCAGCTACACCAAGGCCCGCATCGAGCGCATCGACGACGAGCGCGTGCGCGCCGACCTGGACGCGGGCCGCGTGGTGGTGGTCACCGGCTTCCAGGGCGTGGACGAGTTGGGCAACATCACGACGCTGGGCCGCGGCGGCAGCGACACTTCGGCCGTGGCCATCGCCGCCGCCATGAAGGCCGACGAGTGCCTGATCTACACCGACGTCGACGGCGTCTACACCACCGATCCGCGCGTCGAGCCCGATGCGCGCCGCCTGGCCAAGATCAGCTTCGAGGAGATGCTGGAGATGGCCAGCCTGGGCTCCAAGGTGCTGCAGATCCGCTCGGTGGAATTCGCCGGCAAGTACCGCGTGCCGCTGCGCGTGCTCTCCAGCTTCACGCCCTGGGACATCGACATCAATGAAGAGGCCGTGTCGGGCACTCTGATCACCTTCGAGGAAGACGAAACCATGGAACAAGCCGTCGTGTCCGGCATCGCTTTCAGCCGCGACGAAGCCAAGATCTCCGTCCTGGGCGTGCCCGACAAGCCGGGCATCGCGTACCACATCCTGGGCGCGGTGGCCGATGCCAACATCGAGGTGGACGTGATCATCCAGAACCTCTCCAAGGACGGCAAGACCGACTTCAGCTTCACCGTGAACCGCGCCGAATTCGCGCGCACGGTGGACCTGCTCAAGACCAAGGTGCTGCCCACGCTGGGCGCCGCCGACATCGTGGGCGACACCAAGATCTGCAAGGTGAGCATCGTCGGCATCGGCATGCGCAGCCACGTGGGCGTGGCGAGCAAGATGTTCCGCGTGCTGAGCGAAGAGGGCATCAACATCCAGATGATCTCGACCAGCGAGATCAAGACCTCCGTCGTGATCGACGAGAAGTACATGGAACTGGCCGTGCGCGCGCTGCACAAGGCCTTCGACCTGGACCAGCCGGCAAATTAATCGCGCAACGGCCGGCTTGTGTGGCCGATCGGGGCAGATTTGATGGCATAATCATGGTCTGCCTAGCGCACTGGAAACGTGACCGAGTGGCCGAAGGTGCTCCCCTGCTAAGGGAGTATGGGGTGTAGAGCCTCATCGAGGGTTCGAATCCCTCCGTTTCCGCCAAGCACTTTGCATAAAAAGCCGTTGATCTTCAACGGCTTTTTTCATTTCCGGGGTTGGCCTCGTGCGCTTCCAGCCCTAAGCCATCCCTGAATCGCTCATCCAGCGCCCTTCGCGCCCTCTGTCCTGGTGCCCAGCGTGGCGTTCACGGCGGCCAGGTTCGCGCCCCGGTCGGCGGATGGAATCCACTTCGCGTAGTCGCGCATCATCACTTGCACCGAGTGGCCATGTTGCATGGCCACCCACACCGGATTGGCGCCGGCCATCAGCGCCAGCGTCACGCTGGTGTCGCGGCACTCCTTCGGCGGCCGGTAGCGCACGCCGGCCGCGGGCAACGCCTGCGCCCAGGCGCGGCGCTGCGACTGCTCATCGATGTAGGCGCTGCCGGTGCGCGGGTTGTGGAACACCTCGGCGTCGGCGGCCTGCGTCCTCGCCTGCTGCCGCAACAGCGCGCCCAGCGCGCGGTGGTTCAGCTCCACCAGGCGCTCCCGGTGCGTCTTGGTGCGGGCCTTGTCCTCGGTCAGCACGCGCGCGCGGTGCACGCGCACGGTGCCGGCGCGCAGGTTGACATCCTCCCAGTGCAGCGTCGTGCGGCGCATGCGCTCCAGCCAGAAGGTGGAAGACACCTTGCGGACCGGGCTGCGGCGGCCCTTGTGGCGGGTGAACGACGGCAGTGCGGCCATGGCTACACCGTCAGGGCCGCGAGCGGCTGCAGGGCCCGGCGCAGGGCGCGTGCGGCACTGGCAATGGCGTCCTGCTCGGTCGGCGGAATCTCTGACCACGCGCGCAGGGCCGGGCGGTCGAGGTCGCCATCCACGCCGGCCAGCAGCATCAGCGTCATGCGGTAGACGCTCAGCAACTCGGCCCATTCGCGGGCGGCGGCGCTCGGCCCCGTGATCGAGGCGCGGGTGGCGAATTCCTGGCGCAGCTCGGCAAGCATGGCGCGGTAGGTGCTGCGGTAGATGGGAGCGGGGAAGCTGGGCGGTTCCTGCTGCTCAGCCCGGGGCGCCGGGCCTTGCGCTGCAAGGTCCATGCGTCAGGCTCCGGCCTCCGCGGTGGCGGCTGCTGCCGCGAGCGGGCGGCCCACGTCGTTAGCCGGGTGGTGCCCCTCGGTCGCCGCCGTCACCAGCCCTTGCTCGCACGCCTCGGCCAGCCACTCGGCCGGCACGTAGGCGTGCACATGGGCATGCCCGCGCTTGAAGATCGCCTCGCATTGAAAGCGGCCCAAGGCCGCCCCTTGCTTGGTCCACACCACCTTGAAGCCCAGGCGCAGCAGCGTGGCCGCCACCGTGGCGTCGTGGCCGTCGCCGAAGAGGCCGGTGCGCAGCGTCACCGTCTCGGGCAGGTCCAGCACGCGCCGGTAGGGTCGTAGCTCTTCCAGGGCGACATGCACCTTCTGCGCGGCCAGGGCGGCCATCAACTCGTCCAGCACCGGCAGCTTGGTGCTGATGCGCCGGATGTCGGCCAGGCGCGCCGCGTGGCGCTCGTGCTCCTGCTTGAGCACCAGGGCCAGCGCCTTGCTGGTGGAGGGTGAGGTCGTGGAACGGGAGCGGGTGGCGGTGCGCATGACGGTTTCGGCAAAAAAAGAGCGAACGAATCCCCGCGCCTCATTTCGGGCGCGTTGCGGGAGGGAAGGAAACGGGGAGCGCCGGGCGGCGCGGTGGGTCAGGCGGGCGGCGCCTTGGGGCTGGCCTTCAACAGAGCCTGGAGCTGCTCCAGCCGCACATGCGGGCTGATGGGCAGCACCACGTCCGCGCAGGGCGTGGACGACAGTGACAGCGTGCGCACCAGCCCCAGCTGCGCCACGTAGGCGTGGCGGCAGCGGTGATTGCGGCAGCGGTAAGTGACCTCGCGCAGCGTGCGCGACAGCTCGCGCGAGGCCACGGCAATGGCGTTGGCCGCGCAGTGCGGGCAGCGGATGGTGATGTAGCAGTAGCGGGCGCGCTCGGCCGCGTCCTCGGCCGCATCGGCGCCGGCCTCATCTGCCGCCCACAGCAGGCCGGCAGCCGGCGCGGCGCCGCCCCAATCCGCCAGCGGCTGGCCGACCTGGGCCAGGTAGTCGGCCTCGTCGTTGGCTTCTGTCTCGATGGTCAGCAGCGCGGCTTGCACCGGCGCGCGCCGTACATGCAGGCTCAGCGGCAGGCTCACCAGCGGCGAGGGCATGCGCGACGGCTCCAGCGTGCGCACCACCTCCAGCCGGGCCACGTACACGTGGCCGCAGCGGTAGTTGCGGCAGCGGTAGGCCACCTCGCGCACGGTGCGCGACAGCTCCTGGCTGTCCTCGGCCGTGGCCTTCTCTAGGCAGTGCGGGCAGCGGATCGACAGGCGCATGTAGCCGGCTTCGCTCATGCCTGCACCGCCTGAATTTCCGTCTGACGAAAGTCAGCCTTTTGGCGCCTTCCTTCGGCGAGCGCAGGCGCAGACACGGCCCCTATGCCGCCCGCCAGCCACAGCGCCGACTCTGCCGGCGCGCAGTGGCAGGCGCGGCGCAGGTAGCGGCCCAGGTACTTGAGCAGGGCCACATGGCAACCCGAAAGCAAACGATGAACAACGATTTGATCTACGGGGCAGACACGCTGCCCGAAAACAACCAGATACTGGCCGCCCTCGAAAGCGAGGCCTACGGTCTGGCCGCCAGCGGTGGGCAGGCCATGATGGTCGGCATTCGCAACGAGGCGGGCGTTCTCTACCGGCGCATCAGCACCGACGGCCTCGGCCAGTTCCTGGCCGTCATCGAGGCGCTGCGCGGCCTGGCCTTGTCGATGAGCTGGAAGACGCGACCGGCATGCGCGAGGGATGCGATGCCATCTTTGCCCGGCCAGGCCAGCCATGATGCGGCGGGACAGCGCTGCGCGGCCCAGGCCGCTTCGCGGATCAGTCCCACGGCGGTGGCGGCGTCGGCGGCGGTCAGCGTGGGCGTCAGAACGGGGGAGGGCGTCATGCGTGGTCTTGCATGGAGGGTTCGTTGGCGGCCGACACCTGCGTGCGCTCGGGAAGCCTTTCCCAGCGGCCGCATTCGAGGACGGCCAGATCGCGCAGCAGCGTGGCCGGCTGGATGCCGCGTTGGTCGCACATGGCACGCCAACAGAGGTCCTCGTAGTCGTCAAGCCGGGTGGTGATGCGGTGGTCGCGCACGCGTTTGGGGTCGGGATACATCGGCGGGAGGTCCTCGGGCAAGGGGCTGATGCGGGGCAGGGAAAGACGTTTAGGCAGCGCTGGGGAACTGCGCTAGGCCGATCAGGTAGATGCGACGCGCAAAGTTGGCGACGGTGCGGCCCTCTCTGCGTGCATGGGCATGGGTGCGCTCGTGCTCAGCCGGCGGCAGACGAAGTGCTCCGGGGTTTCGCGCCCGACGCGCTCGTTTTTCGGCAGCGGCGGACGACCACGACGGGGTGATATATGGGCCATACGGTTAATATGGGAACTCTTAATGTGTGTGTGACGCGGATTATGAACCCGCAAATCTTCATGCTTCAACGGATTTATGCCGGTTTTTGGGTGTATGCGTGAAATTTTGTGTGTGTACCCTGGTTACTTGGCCGCCATCGGGATGCTGAATGCCTGACTTCGGCACTCGCTTAAAGGCGGAGAGAGCGCGTCTCGGCCTGTCGCAAGCCGCGATGGCGAAGGCGGGTGGCGTGAGCCTGAACTCGCAGTCGAACTACGAGAACGGGCACCGGGTTCCTGATGCAAGCTACCTGGAGCGAGTAGCGCCGCTAGGCGTCGATGTCACCTATGTGGTGATCGGAGTTAGGGTGTCCGCTGCCCTTACTGCAGCGCCGACCGGTCAGCTTGCAGATGGGGCGGTTCTACGCTCAGTCACACCTGAGGAGGCAGCACTGTTGGATAACTACGAGCATTCCGACGATGAGGGCCGCGCAGCAGCTAGGAGGCTACTTTCTGCGCTCGCGGTATCGAGCCCAGTTCGTAAGGCCGCGTAGCGTTGCCTGGTGGTGCTACTGGGCGGGACTGCAATGGTGCGGGTGGGGCCGGCGGGGTGCTACGACGCGCTATGTTTTGGCCCAGGTGACTCGGTTGATGGAGGGGTGCCTTGCTGGTTGAGCTTGCAAAGCACGGCGCCCGCGAAGGCGGGCCATGAATCGTTTCGCCGTTCTGCTGCTGCTGCTGCTGGCGCCGATGGGACGGCCATCCTGGGCGGCCGCCCGCGCTGAGGATCGTCCGTCACCGGCCGCACGCTGATGATGGAGCAGGAAGTGCTGTTGGACAACTATGAGCACGCGGACGAAGAGGGCCGCGCCGCCGCGCGGAGGGTACTTTCTTCGCTCGCGCAATCAAACGCGGCTCGCAAGGCCGCTCAGTATGGGGCGGTGGGTTTAAGGAACCGCTGTCGGAGGATGGGCGTGGCGGGAACGGAAGATCCTCGCGATGCGCTACGTAGCACGCATATTGGGAGTGCCGCTAGTAGGCTAGCTTCGCGGCGTTCAAGCCTTACTCACCAGCAAAGGGCGCACCGTCACGCCAAGTGCCTCCTTTTCCAAGGTCTTGCCATATGCATGCAATCAACGCTAACTTGCTCCCTGTAATCACCGCCCATGGCGTCATCTTCGCTGTCAAACTGACCTTGCACGAGGCTGAAAATTAGTGTATCTACTGGTAAGCTCGCGTGCTAAGGCTGAACGGCATCCCTTCGACAGGTGGTCGGCCACATCTGCCCCTGCATCTGGATCGCTTGAGTTACCAATCTGACTGCCAGAGTTTAAGAAGATAATGAAAAAGGCGCCTACTTTTATCGACGTTTTCGCAGGTTGCGGAGGTTTAAGTTTTGGCCTGATGGCGGCAGGGTGGAACGGAATTTTTGCGGTCGAGCGCGATCAAAATGCATTCGAGAGCCTAAAAGAAAACTTAATAGACAAGGATTCGTCGAGGTCCTTTAGTTGGCCTTCGTGGCTGAGCAAAGACCCGCACGCAGTAGATGAGTTGCTTGGAAACTATCGCGGCGATCTCATTGGACTAAGAAACCAAGTTGACCTTTTGGCAGGGGGGCCGCCCTGCCAAGGGTTTTCTGCTGCAGGGCGGCGGGAGGCCAGTGATCCCCGCAATAAACTTACCGCGTCTTATTTGGATTTTGTTTCTCTTATTCAGCCGAAACTAGTGTTGATAGAAAATGTTAAAGGAATCACCGTAGATTTCATTGACAAGAAATCTAAAACTGGCACGATAAACTATGCCCAAAAAATAATCAGCGCGCTTTCTGATGAGTATAACGTCCACACTAGGCTGATCGATACTTCCCAATTTGGAGTGCCACAAAAGCGGAAGCGATTTTTTATTCTTGGTATTCGCAAGGATATTTCTGCCTTTATGGAGAAAAATCCCTTTGACGTCATTGATGAGCTGAGATTAGAGTTTTTGAAAAATAAGGGTATCTGCGTGCCAATTTCCGCAAAAGCCGCAATATCTGATTTAGAGACAGAACGCAATGGCGTCCGAGATAGCTCCGAATGCCATGGATTCAAGGAAATATCATATTGTGGCCCTTTGACAGCGTTTCAGAGGCTTATGAACGCGGGTATGGGCGAAGGGATAACCGATACTCGGCTGGCACGCCATAACCCAGTAATTCGGGAGCGATTCGAGCAACTTATCGAACGCTGCCACGCCGACGGTCGCCTCAATATATCGATATCCTCGGAATTGAGGGCGAGTTACGGGCTAAAAAAGTGCGCCATCAGAGTGTTGGATCCTGACAGCCCGTCTCCGACAATTACGAGCATGCCGGATGATCTAATCCATTACAAAGAGCCTAGGACGCTGACCGTAAGGGAGAATGCCCGGCTACAGAGCTTCCCAGATAGCTTTGTATTTAAAGGAAAATACACGACCGGCGGCGAGCGTAGGAAGCGTGAGGTGCCACGATTCACCCAAGTGGCGAATGCAGTGCCTCCCCTTGTTGCCGAAGCGATTGGGAGAGCGCTAATTAAGTAGTCCACCCTGAACAATTCCGTTCTCAGCCGTAGGCAGTGCGGTTGTTGAGCGAATGGGCAATCAGCGCGGCCACAACCGCCTGCACGGACAACCCGATGCGGGCGCAATAAAGCCGCAGCGCGGCCAGGATCAGGCGCAGGTTATGGCCGGCGCCGCACATCACCGCGTGCAGCGCATCGCCCAGCGCACCCTTGAGCGGGTTGCGAGCGAGGCGACCGTCCATCTTCATGT
>NZ_LDSL01000270.1 GCF_001476815.1 Pseudacidovorax intermedius
CCCTCGATCACGTCGTAGCCGGCGCCCTTGAGCGCAATGCCCACCACCGTCCGCACCGAGGCGGAGTCGTCGACGATCAGAATGGTCTTAGCCATGGGTTCTTCCCTCAGGTAGCTCGAAAAAGTCGGAAATCAGAAAAAGGTGATGTCTTCGGCGGGCGCCGGTGCCGCTGGCGCAGGGGCCGAGTGCGGAGCAGGCGGCAGGCTGCGCGGCTGGCCCTGGCCGGCCGCCGCCGCGGCCAGGCGCGCGTCGTGCACCGCCCGCTCGCTGGCCATGGCGTAGATGGAGGCCAGCTCCTCCAGCAGCTCGGTGGCCTGCAGCGGCAGCAGCCGCCCGTCGCGCAGGCCCTGCGCGTGGTGCGCACGCACCACCTCGGGCATGCGGGCGATGTTGTCGCGCACGTGGCTGAGCACCTGGCTCACCCGGTCCTGGAACTGCAGCTGCACCAGCGCGTCGTTGACCTCCGCCTGGATCTGGCGGCCCTCGTTGCGCAGCAGCTCGGCCGAGGCGGCCAGCTCGGCCGTCAGCTGCTGGAAGTCGCCCAGCACGTGCGCGATGCGGCTCTCGGAGTCGGCCATCACCTGGTGCTCCTGGCGCTGGGAGACCTGGGCGGCGGCGCGCGTCTCCTCGATGGCCG
>NZ_LDSL01000271.1 GCF_001476815.1 Pseudacidovorax intermedius
AGCCGGCCAGCGTCACGGCCACACCGAGGGCCTGAACCGGACGGAAGCGCCGGCCCATGAACAGGAAGCTGCCCACCAGCACCAGGACCGGAATGGTGCCCTGGATGATGGCCAGGTTGATGGCGGAGGTGTGGTGCGCCGCGGCGTAGAACAACGCGTTGAAGGCCGTGAAGCCAGCCGTGCCCATCAACGCCACCATGCGCCAGGACCGCGCGACGGGCCGCCAGTGGGCCGCGATGGTGTGGCGCGCGGTGAGCCACAGCGCGGCGCAGCAGATGGTCCAGCGTGCCGTCGTGAGCATCATCGGCGAGATGTTCCCGACCGCCAGTCGCGCGGCCACCGCATTGCAGCCCCACAGGAGTGTGGTGAACACCAGCAGGGCGGCGGCGCTGTGCGTGGCGCGCTGGTAGATGGCACCGATTCCTCGGGCCGGGGTCGCGGAGCTTGGAAGCATGGGTCGCTGAGCGTAGCAGTGGCGCAGCGCGCACGCTGAGTGCCACCTGAATGACATAATTTCCTCGAGCCGGCAGCCCGCTGCCGCAGCACCGGCGATTCAGTGCTGCCTTCTCGTCGAGGCACGTTGCCTGTCTT
>NZ_LDSL01000272.1 GCF_001476815.1 Pseudacidovorax intermedius
AGGCCGAAGGGCAGGGCGGACGCGCCGGCCACCGGCGGCGCCTCCGCCCTGCCCTTCGGCCTCATGGCGCCGCACGTGTCGCCGGACGATGCGCTGCTCTCGCGCCTGACGCGCGCCGGCATCCGCGCGACCTGGGCGCAGCTGCAGTCGCCGGCCCTGCGCGAAGGCACCGACTGGCGGGCTACCGGCGCCGTCGAACGGCGGGCCGCCGAGCTGCTGCGCCTGCCCCCCGGCTGGCACGCCGAGGACGACGGCGGCGACAACGAAAGCCGCCTGGCCTCGGCCGAGGACCTGGCCCGCGCCGGCTTGCCCGCCGGCACGCCCGCGCTGTGGCATGGCCGCGCCGGCTGGGTGCGGCCCCATCGGCTGGTGGCCACCTGGCTGTCGCATCCGGCGATCGCCTTTCGCGGCGGCACGGCCGTCGACCGCATCGTCCAGGCGGCCGACGGGCGCTGGCAACTGCTGGATGCCGACGCCACGCTGCTGGCCCGGGCGGACCGCGTGGTGCTCGCCGCCGGCCCGGCCACGGGCCGGCTCGCGCCGCTGCTCCCGCTGCAGCCGGTGCGCGGCCAGATCGTGTGGGGCGACATGGCCCACGACGGCAACGGCGCCACCCCGGTCAATGGCGACGGCCACCTGATCGGCGGCGTGCCCGCCCCAGGGGCCGATGGCCTTCGGCAGTGGATGACCGGCTCCACCTACGCCCCCGGCGAGACCGACACCACGCTGCGCCCGGCCGACCGCGTCCACAACCTCGCCCGGCTGGCCAGCCTGCATCCGCCGCTGGCCGCGCGGCTGCGCGCCGATGGCGCCGGCCTGCGCGACTGGGCGGGCGTGCGCTGCGCCTCGGCCGACCGCCGGCCGCTGGTCGGGCCGGTGGATCCCGCCGCGCCGGCCGGCATCTGGGCCTGCACCGCCCTGGGCTCGCGCGGCCTCAGCTTTGCCGCCCTGTGTGCCGAACTCCTGGCCGCCCGCTGGCACGGCGAGCCGCTGCCCGTGCCCGCCGCCCAGGCCCGCGCGCTGGACACGCGGCGGCTCTGGCGTTGAACGCAACGCCGCGCCACGACAGCCCCCTACCATCGCGCCCCATGGCCACCTTCGACATCCTGCACACGACCACCTACCGCTACCACGCGCCGGTGAGCTTCGGCCAGCACCGCGTGATGTTCCGCCCGCGCGACAGCCACGACCTGCGCGTGCTGGCCACCGACCTGCGGGTGAGCCCCGAGGCCCACGTGCGGCTGATCCAGGACCCGCATTCCAACTCCGTCGCGCTGGTGCAGCCCAGGGCGCCGGCCGCCGAGTTGACCATCGCCTGCGCCTTCACCATCGAGCACGTGCCGGGGCCGGCCGACGAGCTGCAGCTCGATCCCTCCGCCGAATTCCTGCCCTTCGCCTATTCGGTGCAGGAGCGGCTGGACCTGGAGCATTACCTGCGACCGCACCACGACGACCCGGACGGCACGCTGATCCGCTGGGCGCACCAGTTCCTGCACACCGACGCACCCAACAGCACCCGCGACACGCTCACGCGCATGAACGCGCACATCAACCAGAGCCTGACCTACCAGGGCCGCGAGGAGGAAGGCACGCAGACCCCGCTGGAGACGCTGGCCATCGGCGGCGGCAGCTGCCGCGACTACGCGCTGCTCATGATGGAGGCCGCGCGCCGGCTGGGCATCGCCACCCGCTTCGTCTCCGGCTACCTTTACGACCCGATGCTCGACGTGGACCCGGCCGACGTCGACGCCGCCGTGGACGGCGATCCGGGCGAGGCGCCGGACCCCGATGACGCACCCGCCACGTTGCCCGAGCCCGATGTCCCGGCGGGGGCCGAGGCCGCGGCGCCGGACGAGGCGGCGCCCGCCGAGCGCACGGTCGGCGCCGGCAGCACCCATGCCTGGCTCCAGGCCTACCTGCCCGGCGCGGGCTGGGTCGCCTTCGACCCGACCAACAACCTCATGGGCAGCGGGCGGCTGATCCGCGTGGGCGTGGCGCGCGACCCGGCGCAGGCGCCGCCCATCGTCGGCAGCTGGTTCGGCGACGCCGGCGCCTATGCGGGCATGGACGTGGTCGTGAAGGTCACCCGGCGGCGCGACTGACGCCCTTTAGCCCGGGTGCACCGCAGTGCGGGTTTTCACGCCGCCGAACCGTGAAAACTTCCGCGGATGTAGGCCCCGTCCCCGACTTGACAGACGCACGGGCAAATCCCTAGGGCTCCAGAGAGGCGCCGCGAATAGGCTGGCGCGCCGCTTCGAGGGCGGCACAGTCCGGACAACATGGAGACACCAATGGATGCTTTGCAGAACCAGCCGCTGCGCCTGATCGCGGCCGCGGCCCTGGCCGTTCTTGCCCTGAGCGCGTGCGGCGGCGGCAGCGGATCGAACGTCGCCTTCACGCCCATCGCGGCGCCCGCCCCCAGTCCCTTATACCCATCTGCACCTGCCGACGAAGAGGCAAG
>NZ_LDSL01000273.1 GCF_001476815.1 Pseudacidovorax intermedius
GGCCGGCCGCGGTGCGTGCCCGACGTGGAGGCCGACGACGTGATCGGCACGCTGGCACGCACCGCGGCCGGCCAGGCCATCGAGGTGATCGTGAGCAGCGGCGACAAGGACCTGTCGCAGCTGGTCGACGAGCACGTCACCATCATCGACACCATGAGCGGCAAGCGCCGCGACGTGGCCGGCGTGACGGCCGAATTCGGCGTGCCGCCCTCGCTGATGGTGGACTACCAGACGCTGGTGGGCGACGCGGTGGACAACGTGCCCGGCGTGGACAAGGTCGGTCCCAAGACGGCCGCCAAATGGCTGACGCAGTACGGCTCGCTCGACGCGCTGATCGCCCATGCCGCCGACATCAAAGGCCAGGCCGGCGAGAACCTGCGCCGTGCGCTGGAATGGCTGCCCCAGGGCCGGCGCCTGGTCACCATCCGCACCGACTGCGACCTGGCGGGTCATGTGGAAGGCCTGCCCGCGCTGGAGGCCATCGCCATCCAGCCGCTGCAGACC
>NZ_LDSL01000274.1 GCF_001476815.1 Pseudacidovorax intermedius
CCACCTTTGATTGCGCCCCATGGAACTGACCCCGATCGCCCGCCGCTTCGTCGTCCACTGGGGCGAGATGGGAACCGCCTGGGGCGTCAACCGCACAGTGGCCCAGATCCATGCACTGCTCTTCTTCCATGGCCGTGCCATGCATGCCGAGGAGATCTGCGAGACGCTGACGGTGGCGCGCTCCAACGCCAGCACCAGCCTCAAGGAACTGCTCAACTGGAACCTCATCCGCACCACCCACGTGCTGGGCGACCGCCGGGACTACTTCGAGACGTCGACGGACGTGTGGGAGCTCTTCCGCACCGTCGTGCGCGAGCGCAAAGAGCGCGAGTACGACCCCACGGTGCGCATGCTGCGCGAACTGGTGGCCCAGCCCGACTTCGAGCGCGAACGCCCCGACGCACAGGACCGCGTCCGGGCCACCCTCGACCTGATGCAGTCGCTGGGCGTGTGGGCAGACGAAATGCTGCGCCTGTCGCCGGGCACGCTCGACAAGGTGCTGCGCCTGGGCGCCAGCGTGCAGAAGTTCGTGCGTGGCAGCGAAGCGCGCGAGCCCGAGCGCTGACCTTTTTTTGCCAGTCAATTTCTTTTTATACCGAAATTTCGGAAGTAAAAACCATGAACCCTGACGTCTATCCGCTCACCCTCTACTACGACGCCTCCTGCCCGATGTGCGACGCCGAGATGACCCACCTGCGGCTGCGCGACGAAGCCGGACGGCTGGCCTTCGTCGACGCCAGCGCCCCTGGCTTCGATGCGCCGCCGC
>NZ_LDSL01000275.1 GCF_001476815.1 Pseudacidovorax intermedius
CTGCGGCCGGCGCGCAGCACCGTGGCCGCCGACGATCCGGGCCTGAAGGCCCTGCACGCCGCCGCCACGCAGATCCACTGGTCGCTGGCGGCCTGAGCGGCTGAGCGTCTGCCCCGGGCGAGGCCGAGAAAAACCTGGCCTCCGGCGTACCGACAACGCGGGTCAGCGGGCCTTCTGGTCGATGGACTTGGCCACCTCGCGCAGGATGCGCTTGCGCACCTTCTTGCCCTGCGTCACCAGCAGCCGCAGGTTCACGTCGTGGCGCTGCTCCGGCGCCATGGACTTCCAGGACTTGATCTCGCCGCGCAGGCGCCCGCAACCCAGGCAGCGCGCCTTGTCGGGCGTGAGTTGGCACTGGCCGATGCAGGGGCTGGTGGTCAGAAGAATGGGCATCGAAGGTCGGCTTTGAAGGTTGGCGGCGCAGGCGGACATCGCCCACGCCTCGCACCGACCGTGGCACGCCCCTGATGCGGGCGCAAGCGGTGGCGGCCGGCCGGGCAGGGCGGTCTGCGCCGACGGACTCGGCGCTGCCGCGAAAAAAGGGCCCGCACGCGGCGGGCC
>NZ_LDSL01000276.1 GCF_001476815.1 Pseudacidovorax intermedius
GGTTCCACCATCTTCTTGGGCACGATGAACAGCGAGATGCCCTTGACGCCCGGAATCAGCTTGCCGTCCGCATCCGGGATCTTGGCCAGCACGATGTGGACGATGTTCTCGGTCAGCTCATGGTCGCCGGCCGAGATCCACATCTTGTTGCCCTTGAGCCGGTAGCGCGGGCCGAGCGGGTCGTTCTCGAAGTCGTCGCCGTCCGGCACGGCACGCGTGGCGACGTCCGACAGCGAGGAGCCGGCCTGCGGCTCCGACAGGCACATGGTGCCGGCCCAGCGGCCCGAGAACTCGTTGAGCGCGAACACCTGCTTCTGCATGTCGGTGCCGTGCACCATCAGCAGGTTGGCATTGCCGCTGGTCAGCATGTTGGAGCCGATGCTCACCGAGGCCATGGCGAAGAAGGAATTGGCCGCCGCCTGCACCGTGTAGGGCAACTGCATGCCGCCGATGTCGTAGTCCTGCGCGGCGGCCATCATGCCGCTCTCGACAAAGGCGGCATGGGCCTCGTGGGTGGCACGCGGCAGGATCACCTTTTCGCCGTCGAAATGCGGCTCCTGCAGGTCCACCGTGCGATTGGCCGGCGCGTACTTCTCGCGGGCGATGCGCTCGCAGGTGTCGAGCACGGCATCGAAGGTCTCGCGCGAATGGTCGGCGAAGCGCTCGCGCTCGTTCAGGCGCTCCGCATGGAGCCAGTCGTAGAGCAGGAAGTCGAGGGTGTCGCGGTAGCTCATGGTTGTCTCGTCGTGATGAAGACCGCGCCG
>NZ_LDSL01000277.1 GCF_001476815.1 Pseudacidovorax intermedius
GCCGCGGCATCCGCGCCGTGCTGCTGGACGAGGACGACACCGTCGGCGTGCGCGGCGCCTCCTCCCGCGGCATCTGCTACGCGCAGAAGAGCCTGGAGATCTTCGCGCGGCTCGGCATCTACGAGCGCATCGCCGCCAAGGGCACCACCTGGTCCTTCGGCCGCACCTTCTCGGGCGAGACCGAGGTCTACAGCTTCAACCTGCGCACCGAAAGCGTCTCGGTGCAGCCGCCCTTCATCAACCTGCAGCAGTTCTACGTCGAGTGGTTCCTGGTCGACCGCATTGCCGAACTGGGGCTGACCGACATGCGCTGGAAGAACCGCGTGCTGCAGGTCGAGCCGCAGGCGGACGGCGTCGTGCTGGCGGTGGAGACACCCGCCGGCACCTACCACCTGCACGCCGGGCACCTGATCGACGCCACCGGCGCGCACAGCCCCATCCGCACCCAGCTGGCCCTGCCCGCCCATGCCTCGCGCAGCACCGACCGCTGGTGCATCAGCGACGTGCGCT
>NZ_LDSL01000278.1 GCF_001476815.1 Pseudacidovorax intermedius
GCACACGTGGCCACCCCTCACGACGGTCCGGATGCCGCTGCGCGAGGTGGGAGCGACGGCGCTGCGAGCGGTGGTTGAGAACCTCGCGTCGGGGGCTCGCGCGGACGTCGTGGTGACCGACCCGGCCCCGAACCTCGTGGAGCGGGCGTCGACGGCGGAGCCCCGCAAAAAGAACTGATCTATTCCGTCGATTCCTCGTCGATGTGTGGCTCTGAGCCCTCGATTCCTCCTAGTCATCTGATGAATGTGATGTAGGCTGGGGGAAAAGGAGGCGACCATGCGCACTCGTGCATTGCGGCACGGAACACTGCTCACCGAGATCGGCCTCGGCGCGGCTCAACTCGGGAACCTGTATCGCGAGACGACCGAGGCAGAGGTCGACGAGTCGGTCGACACCGCGTGGGACGGGGGTGTCCGGTACTTCGACACCGCCCCCCACTACGGGCTCGGTCTCTCGGAGCGACGCCTCGGCGCGCGCCTCGCGAGCCGCCCGCGCGACGAGTTCGTGATCTCCACCAAGGTCGGACGGGTGCCCGAGCC
>NZ_LDSL01000279.1 GCF_001476815.1 Pseudacidovorax intermedius
GTCCGGCCGGATCCGCTCCAGTTGTTCATCCGGCGGCGACAGCAGCGGCGCAGGGTTGCCCACATCCGTGGCGCGACGCCAAAACCATGGCCGGCCACGGGAAAACGGCGTTATCCACAGCCGGGGCCTACCCTTACCTACGACGACTAACATTGAAATAAAAGAAAAGAGCAAAGTCAGGACAACTCCGGCGCATTGCGTCAAAGCGGGATCCACGGTCTTTCCGAAATCGCTGGGTCGGTGCCGGGCGCGCGCGCCCGGCACCGACCCAGCGATTTCGGAAAGACCGTGGATACTTTGCTCTTTTCTTTTATTTCAATGTTAGTCGTCGTAGGTAAGGGTAGGCCCCGGCTGTGGATAACGCCGTTTTCCCGTGGCCGGCCATGGTTTTGGCGTCGCGCCACGGATGTGGGCAACCC
>NZ_LDSL01000028.1 GCF_001476815.1 Pseudacidovorax intermedius
TGCTAGGGGGGAAGGGAGGGCGAGGGGGGAGCAGTTACCCGCAGAGGGCTGCTTGTCGCGGCGATCTACGCGATGGCCGCTTCACGACTGACACCGTTGAAAAGTGCCTGTTTATGAAGCCCACCTTCGGGCAATGCTCTCAATCGGATGATTACGGCTCCCAGCAGCCATTCGCGTAGCTACCGGCTCCGACCGCTTCAGACTGATTGCAGCCGTTCGCCGCGCACTCCGTGGCGGACAGCTACCGACCCAATTCCGACACAAAGCATGTGGGCGAGCCTGCCAATAAGCGGCCATTGGCGTCCGTTGCAGCTTCGGGCACGAAACGGTTCGGGTACTGCCGTAGATTTGGCTCTAGCGTTGGCGGCCTGCAAACGCATCCACCCGATGCTGGGCCCTCTCGCCTCAAAATGGAGGCGTTCAGGACGTCACACTTCCTGGGGCAACGGCCACAATCCGTAGCCGTCCGCTCGTCGCGCAGCCTGTCGGTCCATCGCCTATACCCCGTTCGTTACCCCATGCCTTCGTCCAAGTCTGCTTACGACCCGTCGTCCGGAGCATCGAGCCCCGTCGTCAAGGAAGAGCACATCGAGTACGGCTTCATCGGCAAACTCCAGAGCCTCAAGTACGAGTACCGCCCCGACATCCGGGACCGCGCCGCGCTGGAACGCAACTTCCGCGAGAAGTTCGAAGCCCTGAACCGGGTCCACCTGTCCGACGGCGAGTTCACCCGCCTGCTGGACGACATCGTCACGCCCGACGTCTTCACCGCGTCCCGGAAGCTGCGTGAGCGCGAAACATTCACCCGCGACGACGGCACGCCGCTGAACTACACCCTGGTCAACATCAAGGACTGGTGCAAGAACAGCTTCGAGGTCGTCAACCAGCTGCGCATCAACACCGACTACAGCCACCACCGCTACGACGTTCTCATCCTCGTCAACGGCGTGCCCTGCGTGCAGATCGAGCTCAAGACGCTGGGTATCAGCCCGCGCCGCGCCATGGAGCAGATCGTTGACTACAAGAACGACCCCGGCAACGGCTACAGCAAGACCCTGCTGTGCTTCCTGCAGCTGTTCATCGTCAGCAACCGCACCGACACCTGGTACTTCGCCAACAACAACGCCCGGCACTTCGCCTTCAACGCCGAGGAGCGCTTCCTGCCCATCTACCAGTTCGCAGACGAGGCCAACAAGAAGATCACCCACCTCGACCACTTTGCCGAGACCTTCTTGCCCAAGTGCACGCTGGGCCAGGCCATCAGCCGCTACATGGTGCTGGTGGCCAGCGAGCAGAAGCTGCTGATGATGCGGCCCTACCAGGTGTATGCGGTCAAGGCCATCGTGGAGTGCATCCACCAGAACAGCGGCAACGGCTACATCTGGCACACCACCGGCAGCGGCAAGACGCTCACATCCTTCAAGGCGTCGACACTGTTGAAGGACAACCGCGACATCGAGAAGTGCCTATTTGTGGTCGACCGCAAGGACCTGGACCGCCAGACCCGCGAAGAATTCAACCGCTTCCAGGAAGGCTGCGTCGAAGAGAACACCAACACCGGGGCGCTGGTTCGCCGCCTGTTGTCAGACGACTACGCCGACAAGGTCATCGTCACCACCATCCAGAAGCTGGGCCTGGCGCTGGACGAAAACAGCAAGCGCAACAAACAACGCAAGAAAAACGACCTCAAGACCTACAAGGAACAGCTCGAACCGCTGAGCGACAAGCGCATCGTCTTCATCTTCGACGAATGCCACCGCTCGCAGTTTGGCGACAACCACGAGGCTATCAAGACCTTCTTCCCCAAGGCCCAGCTCTTCGGTTTCACCGGCACGCCCATCTTCGAGAAAAACGCCACCGCCAAACAGTTCGAGGGCGAAGAAGGCCAGTTCAAGACCACCGAAGACCTGTTCCAGAAGCAGCTGCACGCCTACACCATCACCCACGCGATTGAAGACGCCAACGTGCTTCGCTTCCACGTGGACTACTACAAGCCTGAAGGCAAGAATCCGCCCAAGCCTGGCGAAGCCCTGGCCAAGAAAGCCGTGGTCGAGGCCATCCTGGCCAAGCACGACACCGCCACCGCCGGCCGCCGCTTCAACGCCGTGCTGGCCACCGCCAGCATCAACGACGCCATCGAGTACCACGGCCTGTTCGACGAACTGCAAAAGGCAAAGCAGGCAGCCGACCCGGCCTTCCAGCCGCTCAACATCGCCTGCGTGTTTTCGCCCCCGGCCGAAGGCAACCCCGACGTGAAGCAACTGCAGCAAGACCTGCAGCAGGAAAAGGCCGACAACGAGGAAGACCCAGAAGGCAAGAAAGCCGCGCTCAAAGCCATCCTGGCCGACTACAACGCCCGCTACGGCACCAACCACCAGATCGGCGAGTTCGACCTGTACTACCAGGACGTGCAGAAGCGCATCAAAGACCAGCAGTGGCCCAACGCCGACTTCCCCGCCGCCAGGAAGATCGACATCACCATCGTGGTCGACATGCTGCTCACCGGCTTTGACAGCAAGTACCTGAACACGCTGTACGTCGACAAGAACCTCAAGTACCACGGGCTGATCCAGGCCTTCTCGCGCACCAACCGCGTGCTCAACGGCAGCAAGCCCTACGGCAACATCCTCGACTTCCGCCAGCAGCAAGCCAACGTGGACGAAGCCATCGCCCTGTTCTCGGGCGAAAACGCCACCGAGGAAGAACGCAAGATCTGGCTGGTGGACAAAGCGCCGGTGGTCATTGAAAAGCTCGACGCTGCCGTGCAGAAGCTGGCCGACTTCATGCAGACCCAGGGCCTGCCCTGCGCGCCCGAGGCCGTGCCCCAGCTCAAGGGGGACGACGCCCGCACCGCCTTCATCAAGGCCTTCAAGGAAGTGCAGCGCCTCAAGACTCAGCTGGACCAGTACACCGACCTCACCGCCGATAACGCCGCCGCCATCGAAGCCATCCTGCCGCGCGAAGACCTGCAGGCTTTCCGTGGCGTGTACCTCGACACCGCCCAGCGCCTCAAGGCCCAGCAGGGCAAGACCCTGCCCGACGCTGTTGACAAGACCGGCGCCGACGACGTGGAGCAGCTCGACTTCGAGTTCGTGCTGTTCGCCAGCGCCGTCATCGACTACGACTACATCATGGGCCTGATGTCCCGCTTCACCCAGCAGGGCACGGGCGGCAGCAAGCTCAAGATGAGCCGCGAGCAGCTCATCGGCATCATCGCGGCCGACGCCAAGTTCATGAACGAGCGCGACGACATCGCCGCCTACATCAACACCCTGAAGGCGGGCGAAGGCCTCAGCGAAACCGCCATCCGCGAGGGCTACCTCCGCTTCAAGAAAGAACGCGACAGCGCCGAGCTGGCCACCATCGCCACCCAGCACGGCTTGGCCACCCCCGCCCTGCAAGCCTTTGTGGACCAGACACTGCAACGCCTGATCCTCGACGGCGACGCCCTCAGTGCCCTTATGGAACCGCTTCAACTCGGCTGGAAGGCGCGAGCACAAGCCGAAGCCGCGCTGATGGCCGAGCTGACGCCGCTGCTGAACAAACGCGCCCAGGGGCGCGAGATTTCAGGACTCAGCGCCTATGAGCAGTAAGAAGGCGCCCCTACCTGTGAACAAGCCTTCAGCGGCATCCACCACACCCGGCGACTTTGATGCGCTGGTGTCTGCCATCGTTCGCATCCATGTCCAATCGCAGGCCATGGCGGCCAAGGCCGTCAACACCAGCCTGACCGCGCGCAACTGGCTGATCGGCCACCGCATCCTGGCGTTCGAGCAGCAGGGCAAAGACCGCGCGGCCTATGGCGAAAGGCTCTTGCCCGCCTTGGCGCAGCGCTTGGCGGCGGCCGGGCTCAAGCGGGTGGACGCCCGCGAGCTGCGCCGCTTCAGGCTCTTCTACAGCGTGTACCCGCAGATTCGGGAGACACTGTCTCCCGAATGGCTGGCTGGCCCTGGGGCTGCGGCCTTGCCAGCGGCGCTGGCACGCAAGGAAGAGATGGAGCGCTTCATCACGCAGATGAGCCAGGAGGCGGGGGAATGAAGACCGGCGCCACGAAGAACCAAACCACGATTGGGCTGGTGCCGAAGCTGCGGTTTCCGGAGTTTCGAGATGCTGAGCCCTGGAAACCCGTGTCGTTGGGCAAGGCTTCTACCCCGATCACTGAACGTGTTGGGGAAAGGAAGTTCACGCCTGTCAGCATTTCCGCCGGCATAGGCTTTGTGCCGCAAGCCGACAAGTTCGGCCGAGACATCTCTGGCAATCAATATCAGCTTTACACCTTGGTCAGCGACGGCGACTTCGTCTACAACAAGGGCAACTCACTTAAGTTTCCGCAGGGCTGCGTTTACCAGTTGCAAGGCTGGGGACAAGTGGCGGCTCCGAACGTCTTCATTTCCTTCCGGCTCAAAGACGGCTACTCGGATGTCTTTTTTCAAAACTGCTTCGAGCAAAACATTCACGGAAAGCAGCTCCAAAAGCACATCACGAGCGGCGCGCGCAGCAACGGCCTGCTGAACATCAGCAAAGAACATTTCTTTGGCGTTGAAATCCCCACCCCCAGCCCGGCCGAACAACAAAAAATCGCCGACTGCCTGAGTTCCCTGGACGAAGTGATCGCCGCACAAGGGCGCAAGGTGGAGGCACTCAAGATCCACAAAAAGGGGCTGATGCAGCAACTCTTCCCCCGCGAAGGTGAAACCCAACCGCGCCTCCGCTTCCCAGAGTTTGCAGAAGACTGGGAGGAGCAGTCGGTGGAAAATTTCGGGAGAGTTGTCACCGGAAGTACTCCCAGCACGGCGCAGCCCGCCTTCTATGGCGGCGGAATCCCGTTCGTTTCACCAGCAGACATCTCTGACTTGAGGTATGTCGATCAGACCAAGACCACCTTGACTGCAGGCGGCTTTGCTGAAACCCGACACATCAGGGCGGGAAGTACCCTTTTCGTTTGCATCGGTTCCACGATAGGGAAAGTGGCCCAAAACATCCGCGACTGCGCAACGAACCAACAGATCAACGCCGTTGTCCCAAGCTCCAAGCATTCGGACGGTTTTGTCTACTTCGCCTTGTCATTTGCCTCTGAGCGGATCGCATTGCTCGCAGGAAAACAGGCCGTTCCCATCATCAACAAGAGCTTGTTTTCTTCGGTGCGGCTTCTCGCTCCCAAACTCGCCGAACAACAACGCATCGCCGACTGCCTGAGCAGCCTCGACGCCCTGATAACCGCGGCCACCCAAAAACTTGACACTATCAAGACCCACAAGCAGGGCCTGATGCAACAACTATTTCCCATTGTGGAGGACGAGCAATGAGCCATGAGCAAATCGCCAAAGAATTAGCGGCTGCCAAAGAGCGAGTCACACTCATCTACGCATTCAACGCAACAGGCAAAACGCGGCTATCTGTTGCTTATAAGAATGCTACTAAGGACGAGAATGGCGCACACGCCGGGGTCTACTACAACGCCTATAGTGAAGACCTTTTTGTTTGGGATAACGACTCAGAGAATGGCGAAGTAGACGTCCAACTCGACATTCGCAAGAGTAACTTGAATCGCTTTCATAGCTCTCTGACGGAAGATGACATCCGCAGTAAGTTGAACAGATTTCGGCCAGACTACCGGTTTGATTTCATACCTCATGACAATCCAGAGGATGGAATCAAGTCTGTGATGTTCTTCGATGAAGTTGCCGATCCAAATGATCCGAACATCATTTCAAAAGTGCCCCGAAAAATTTCTCGAGGTGAAGAAAGAATTTTTGTTTGGTGCTTCTTTCTTGCGCTGTTCGAAGTTGAAGGATGGGCAGATAAGCAATCGGCCCACTTCTTTATTGATGATCCTGTTTCAAGCCTGGATGACCACAACATCTTCATCACTGCTTCAACGCTGTTCGATTTAATCGAAGATCACTACGAAGAGCGGAAGTTCGTCATCACTACCCATCACATTGGTTTTTTCTCAATACTGTCAGACTGGCTGACTAAAGGTGAAAAGGCTTCGAAATTCAAGGGCAAGGTACGGGTGTGTACTCTCAGTCTGAAAGTCGGAGAGATCACGCTGGAGAACTGCCGGAAGGACGTATTCCTATATCACCTGCGACTTCTGCAAGTGCTAGATAAGGCGCACGCCGCAGGTGAGCTAAAGGCATATCACTTCGCTCTGCTTCGTCAGGTGCTGGAAAACGTGGCGTCGTTCCTCGGCGTGGGTCAGTTTGGCTATGTTCTCGCGCAGATAGGGATAGATGACGCGGACGAAGTAGCAAACATCGTCAACACCCTGTCTCACAAGAAGGTCTATTACTTCGAATCGGACGACCTCAATGCCGATGCGTTGCAGACATTCGAGAAGGTTCTTACAGGCCTGAAGGAGAAGTACCAATTCGTTCTGCACACGCCTTCGCCGGTTGCACCTCCTTCTGCTCCCCTCAAAGCGGTTGAGGTTGCATGACCGCTCTTATCCTCTACACCACCGAAAACGGCCAGAGGCAGATGGAGCTGCAGGCCGACCCGGATGACCAGGCCGAGAAGAAGACGCTGGAACTCACCCTCTAACAACGGCCCAAGAAATGACCGAAGAAAAGCAGAAACAACTGGGCAAGACCCTGTGGGCGATTGCCGACCAGCTGCGCGGAGCGATGGACGCGGACGACTTTCGCGACTACATGCTGTCGTTCCTGTTCCTGCGCTACCTGTCGGACAACTACGAAGCCGCCGCCAAGAAGGAGCTGGGCAGCGACTACCCGGACATCAGCGAAGACGTGCTGAAGCAGACCGGGGCCAGCACGCCGCTGCAGGTCTGGTATGAAGAGAACCGCGGCGACGTGCTCGCGTTCGAGAGGCAGATGCGCCGCAAGGTGCACTACGTCATCCAGCCAGAGCACCTTTGGAGCGCCGTGGCCAACATGGCGCGCACGCAAGACGGAGATCTGCTGAACACGCTGCAGGAGGGCTTCAAGTACATCGAGACCGAGTCGTTCGAGAGCACCTTCCAAGGCCTTTTCTCTGAAATCGACCTGACCTCGAACAAGCTGGGCAAGGGCTACACCGAGCGCAATGCTAAGCTGTGCGCCATCATCCAGAAGATTGCCGAGGGGCTGGCAGATTTCTCCACCAACGTGGACATGCTGGGCGATGCGTACGAGTACCTGATCGGCCAGTTCGCAGCCGGCTCGGGCAAGAAGGCGGGCGAGTTCTACACGCCGCAGCAGGTGTCAGACGTGCTGTCCGCCATCGTCACACTGGACAGCCAGGAGCCCAGGACGGGGGTAAGGCCACGGCTGGACAGCGTGATGGACTTTGCCTGCGGCTCGGGCTCGCTGTTGATGAACGTGCGCCGCCGCCTGCAAAAGGCGGGGGGCACGATCGGCAAGATCTACGGCCAGGAGAAGAACGTCACCACCTACAACCTGGCGCGCATGAACATGCTGCTGCACGGGGTGAAGGACACCGAGTTCGAGATCTTCCACGGCGACACGCTGGCCAACGAGTGGGACAAGCTGCGCGAGCTGAACCCGGCCAAGCAGCCCAGGTTCGACGCCATCGTGGCCAACCCGCCCTTCAGCCTGCGTTGGGAGCCTGGCGAGGCGATGGCGGACGACGTGCGCTTCAAGAACCACGGCCTGGCGCCCAAGTCGGCGGCAGACTTTGCCTTTCTGCTGCACGGCTTTCATTTCCTGAAGGACGAAGGGGTGATGGCCATTATCCTGCCGCACGGGGTGCTGTTCCGGGGCGGAGCAGAGGAGCGCATCCGCACCAAGCTGCTGAAGGACGGGCACATCGACACCGTCATCGGCCTGCCGTCCAACCTGTTCTATTCCACGGGCATCCCGGTCTGCATCCTGGTGCTGAAGAAGTGCAAGAAGCCGGACGACGTGCTGTTCATCAACGCGGCACAACACTTCGTCAAAGGCAAGCGCCAGAACCAGCTGACCCACGAGCACATCGCCAAGATCATCAAGACCTACCAGGTCCGCAATGATGAGCCCCGCTACTCACGCAAGGTGGAGATGGCCGAAATCGAGAAGAACGATTTCAACCTGAACATCTCGCGCTACATCAGCACGGCGGTGGGTAGGGCGGACATCGATCTGGATGACACGCACCAGAAGCTGCTGGATATCGAGAAGGCGATAGCGGCGGCGAAGGACACGCACAACCGCTTCTTGAAAGAGCTGGGGTTGAAGCTGTTGCCGTAGGCCTCGTGCTGATGACGAATGGAGCCTCCAGAAAGCAGCCGGTCGTCACCGTCCGCTCCTGGCCGACAGACGTCGTCCACGCCGTGTTGGCTGACCGACAGCAACCGCTGCACTGCAGTCTTGGTCACCGGGCTTGTAATCGATGGCGCCCAGGCTGGACGGCGCATCTGCTCCCAAAGGCGCTTACCCCGCGCGCCTCGCTGCCTCCCTTGACCCACATCACTCCCCCCCGCCTAGAATCCCCCCGCTCCGGGGTGCACGTATGGCGTGCTGAGACGGCGGACCTGACCGCCGGAACCGCGAACTTGATCTGGTTAGTACCAGCGTAAGAAGAGCTGCAGCGCCAAGGCGCGTGTGTCCGTCCATCCGTCCGCCGATCCATCGGCGGGGCCGGGCTCACCCGCATCCCCCTTGGCGCCGATGGCGGGGCATCCATCCACCCATGTGCTTTGGAGAGTCCGCCCCATGAACGCCCCCGACAAGTTCGCCCATCTGCTCGCGCTGACGCGTGAGCCCTTTCCCGCTTCCACCAAAGGCCGCATCGCCGGCAGCCGGCCCGACCTGCAGGTGCCGGTGCGCGACGTGCTTCTCACCAATGGCGAGACGGTGTCGCTCTACGACACCTCCGGCCCCTACACCGACCCCAGCGCCGAGATCGACGTGCGCCGCGGCCTGGCCGGCCTGCGCGCCGCCTGGATCGACGAGCGCGGCGACACCGAAGGCTACGAAGGCCGCATCCGCCAGGCGCTGGACGACGGCGCCAAGCATGCCGAGCAGCAGGCCCCGCAGGAGCACGAGCGCATCGCCCAGCTGCGCGCCGAGGCAGCAGCCCTGCAGCGTCAGCCGCGCCGCGCCAAAAGCGGCATGAACGTCACGCAGATGCACTACGCCCGCCGCGGCATCGTCACGCCCGAGATGGAGTACGTGGCCCTGCGCGAGAACGGCCGCCGCGAATGGATGGCCGAGTACCTGGCCGACGAGGAGCGCGCACGCCGCGTGGCGGGCAATCCGCTCGGGGCTTCGATTCCCAAGATCATCACGCCCGAGTTCGTGCGCGACGAAGTGGCGCGCGGGCGCGCCATCATCCCGGCCAACATCAACCACCCCGAAGTCGAACCGATGGCCATCGGCCGCAACTTCAAGGTCAAGATCAACGCCAACATCGGCAACTCGGCCGTCACCTCCAGCATCGAGGAAGAGGTCGAGAAGCTGGTGTGGGCCATCCGCTGGGGCGCGGACAACGTGATGGACCTGAGCACGGGCAAGAACATCCACACCACGCGCGACTGGATCGTGCGCAACTCGCCGGTGCCCATCGGCACGGTGCCGATCTACCAGGCGCTCGAAAAGGTGGGCGGCGTGGCCGAAGACCTGACCTGGGCCATCTTCCGCGACACGCTGATCGAGCAGGCCGAGCAGGGGGTGGACTACTTCACCATCCACGCCGGGCTGCGGCTGCCCTTCATTCCGATGACGGCCAAGCGCATGACGGGCATCGTCTCGCGCGGCGGCTCGATCATGGCCAAGTGGTGCATCGCGCACCACCGCGAGAGCTTCCTCTACGAGCACTTCGAGGAGATCTGCGAAATCATGAAGGCCTACGACGTGAGCTTCTCGCTCGGCGATGGCCTGCGCCCCGGCTGCGGCGCCGACGCCAATGACGAGGCGCAGTTCGCCGAACTGCGCACGTTGGGCGAGCTGACTCAGATCGCCTGGAAGCACGACGTGCAGACCATGATCGAAGGCCCGGGCCATGTGCCGCTGCACATGATCCAGGCCAACATGGACGAGCAGCTCAAGCACTGCCACGAGGCGCCGTTCTACACGCTGGGCCCGCTGACCATCGACATCGCCCCGGGCTACGACCACATCGCCAGTGCCATCGGCGCGGCCATGATCGGCTGGATGGGCACCGCCATGCTGTGCTACGTGACGCCCAAGGAGCACCTGGGACTGCCCGACCGCGACGACGTCAAGCAGGGGATCATTGCGTACAAGATCGCGGCCCACGCCGCGGACGTGGCCAAGGGCCATCCGGGCGCCCGTGCGCGCGACGACGCGCTCAGCAAGGCGCGCTTCGAGTTCCGCTGGGAAGACCAGTTCAACCTGGGCCTGGACCCGGACACGGCCCGCGACTTCCACGACGAGACGCTGCCCAAGGATTCGAGCAAGGTGGCGCACTTCTGCTCGATGTGCGGCCCGAAGTTCTGCTCGATGAAGATCACGCAGGAGGTGCGCGAGTACGCCGCGCAGGGCATGGACCAGAAGTCGCGCGAGTTCCGCGAGGGCGGCGGCGAGTTCTACGTGCCGATCCAGCCGGCCAAGGGCTGACGCCGGACGGCGGTGGGCCGATCCGCCCGCCGCCGGATTCGCTGGGTTGGCCGACAGGCGTGTGGGACGTGGCTGACAAAACGCGTCCCGCTGAGAGGATCACGGTTGGTGCATGACACACCAACCTCTCAAACTCATCGTGGAGGAGCCGCAGCCCGGCGCCTTCGTCTGGAAGCTCCAGCAGACCGACGCCAACGGCCAGCCGATGCGCACCGTGCGCGAGTGCGAATCGCCGGCCGACAGCTACGAGGCCGCACTGGCAAGCGGCACGCGCGCGCTGCAGGCGGCCTTGCGCGAAGGCGAGACCTCGGCGGCCTGACGGGTGGCGCGGACCGCGCTCACGGGCTGACAGCGGCAGGCGCCCGGCATCGGGGTGCCGCCGTCACGCACCGCCCCAAACGCGGGGCGATTGGCGCCGGATTGTCCCCATGCGGGAGACAAAGTAATTCCTTTTGCGGGATTTATCCCAGGGCAGCTCTGCGGCACACTTTTGCATGCTCGCGCGTGGCCCATGCCAGGCCGCTCCATCGCCGCACGTTCGCGAGCTGCTACCGCCGGGAACCCGTCCATGCCCATCGCTTCCGCTTCCGTCCACGCCCGCTCCGGCGCCGGCCTGCTCGTCGGCGTTGTGATCGTCGTGGGGTTTGCCGCGCCGCATGCGGGGGCGCAGGAGCCGAATGCGCTGACGGCCTTCTCGGCAGCGGCCGGCTCGTCGCCCCCGAGCCCCTGGCACTTCAGCACGCTGCCGCACAAGACGCCCACCCACTTCGACGTCGTCTCGGAAGACGGGCGCCGCGTCCTCAAGGTCGAGGCCAACGATTCCTATGGCCTGCTGTCGCACCGCGTGCAGTTGCCGTTGAACGAGTCGACGGTGCTCAGCTGGCGCTGGCGCGTCGACCAGTTCGTCGATGGTGCCGACCTGCACACGCGCGCGGGCGACGACGGTGCCGCCAAGCTGTGCGTGTTCTTCGACTTCCCGGCCGACCGTTTGCCGCTGCTGGAGCGCACGCGCCTGGGTGTGGCGCGCAGCGTCTCGGGTGAGGACGTGCCCAGCGAGGCGCTGTGCTACGTGTGGGACGCCAAGGAGGCCAAGGGCCAGATGCTGGTCAACGCCTTCACCAACCGCATGCACATGGTGGTTCTCGAATCCGGCCGCGCCGCGCAGCCCGGCACCTGGGTGAGCGAACGCCGCAACCTGCTGGCCGACTACCGCCGCGCCTTCGGCAGCGAGGCACAGGGCGCGACGCCCGGTGTGGCGGCGGTGGTGGTCTCGGCCGACGCCGACAACACGCACGGCCACGGCCTGGCGTACTTCTCCGACCTGAGCCTGGTCGGCTCGACCGCGGTGCGCGCCGAGGCGCGGCCCACGGCCGGCGGCACAGCCGACTAGCGGGACTGCCATGAACGACCTCATCTCGCTGCTCGCCACCCAGGGCCCCGCCGTGGTCCTGGTGGTGACGCTGGCCGCACGGCTCGGCGCGCCGGTCCCGGCCGTGCCGTTTCTGGTGGTGGCGGGTGGCCTGGCGATGGGCGGCTCGGCGCTGAATGCCGTGGCGATCGTCTTCGCCTCGCTGCTGGGCAACATCCTGGGCGACGGCGCCTGGTTCCTGGCCGGGCGGCGCTGGGGCTATGCCGTGATGCGGCTGCTGTGCCGCGTCTCGCTCTCGGCCGACACCTGCGTCTCGCGCAGCGAGGCGATCCTCGGCCGCTGGGGCGGCCTGTCGCTGATCGCGGCCAAGTACGTGCCCGGCGTGTCGGTGGTGGCACCGCCCATGGCTGGCGCACTGGGCATGTCGAACGCCCGCTTCCTGGCCTTCGAGACGGTCGGCGCCCTGGTCTGGACGCTGGGCTACCTGTTGCTGGGCGCGGTCTTCCACGCCGCCATCCGCGACGTGCTGGCGGTGCTCGCCAACGTGGGGCTGGCCGCCACCGTGGTCGGGGGCGTGCTGCTGGTGGCCTTCCTGCTCTGGCGCTACCAGCAGCGCCGGATGGCACGCCGTGCCGACGACATCGTGACCATCAGCGTGGATGCGCTGCGCGCCGCGCTGGCGCAGGGGCGCGCGCCGACGGTGCTCGACATGCGGGGCGCGCCGGTGCGCGCCGGTGCGCGCCATCGACCCGCGGGCCATTCCGGGTGCGGTCGGCTTCGCGCTGCGAGAGCTTCCGCATGCGCTCGGCCCTCTGGCCGATGGCCGCGAGCTGGTGGTGTTCTGCGACTGCCCGGACGATGCGTCGGCCGTTGCCGCGGCGCGCGTGCTGATGAAGGCGGGGCTGCCGCGGGTGCGCGTGCTGGAAGGCGGCCTGTCGACCTGGATGGCTTCCGATCTTGCCGGCCGGGTGGCGGTGGTCGAGGTGCCCGCGCCGGTCGGTCCCGCGTCGCTGGGCGCGAGCGGCGCGGGCTGAGCGGGCGGCGTCGCGACCCGCCTGCAGCACGGACGGCGCACGGCACCGGCCTCCGATGCAGCGCAGGGCCGCACCGAAAGCGAGACGCTTTCGTGGCACGCTCGCCCCATGCAAGCGCTACTCGATGCCATCCATCACCTCGAGCCGGACGCCGATGCGCGCCGCCTCTTCCACGGCCGCGGCGGTCTCCACCCCGGTTGCGAACACCTGGCGCTGGACGCCTATCCGCCGGTCTTCCTGCTCACCAGCTTCCGGCCGTTGGCCGACGACGAACTCGCGACGGTGGGCCATGCGCTGCAGGGCCGCTGGGCCGAGGTCGCGCCCGGCGAAGCGCTGAACTGGGTCTACCAGTGCCGCCACGAGGGCCGCAGCGAGACGCGGCTGATGGCCGGCGCCGTGCCCGACCTGCACGTCGTGACCGAGGACGGCGCCCGCTACCGCGTGCACGTGCTGCGCGGCCAGAACCATGGCCTCTTCCTCGACATGGCCGAAGGCCGCCGCTGGGTGCGTGCCCATGTGGCCGCGCGGCCGGGTGCGTCGGTGCTCAACCTCTTCGCCTACACCTGCGCCTTCTCGGTGGCGGCGCTGCAGGCCGGCGCGGGCCGCGTGGTCAACGTGGACATGAGTGCCGGCGCCATCGCCATCGGCCAGCAGAACCACCGGCTCAACGGGGTGGAAGGCGGCGCCAGCTTTCTGCCCCACGACCTCTTCAAGACCTGGGGCAAGGTCACGCGTGGCGGGCCCTACGACCTGGTGGTGGTCGATCCACCGAGCTACCAGAAGGGCAGCTTCGTCGCGACGAAGGACTATGCGCGGCTGATGCGCCGCTTGCCCGAGCTGCTGGCGCCGGGCGGGCATGCGCTGCTGTGCCTCAATGCGCCGGAGCTGGGTGTGGCCTTCCTCCAGGACCAGATGGCCGAGCTGGCGCCGGCGCTGCACTTCGTGGAGCGCGTGGCCAATCCGCCTGCGTTCGCGGACGTGTCGGCGGATCGGGCGCTGAAGGTGCTGGTGTACGCCTCGCCTGCGGGCGCATAGGCCGCGGGCGTCACTCAGCGATGAGTGGCCCGGTCATGCGTGGGGGGGCAGGCCGGGCCGGTGACCACAATGATGGGGAGGCCCATCAGCCGCCCGGTTTCTGCTGCGCCGCTGCGGCCCGAAAGGCGCCCGGGCTCTGCCCCGTCCATTCCCGGAATGCGCGCGAAAAGCTCTTCTCGTTGCGAAAGCCCACCGCCAGCGCCACCTGCTTGACCGGCCGCGCGGTGCGCTGCAGCAGTTCCATGGCCTGTTGCTGGCGCACCTCGTCCTTCAGGCCCTGCAGGCTCAGCCCCTCGGCCAGCAGCTGCCGGTGCAGCGTGCGGCTGGAGATGTGCAGCAGCGCCGCCAGCCCTTCCGCGGTCGAGGCCTGCGCGCCGTGGGTGCGGAGCACCTCGCGCACGCGCTGGCCCAGCAGCCGGTCGCGCCGGTACTGCAGCACCGTCAGCGGCAGGGCGCGGCGCAGCATGGCGCGCAGGGCTTCCTCGTCGCGCAGCAGCGGCAGCGCCAGGTAGCGCGCATCGAACTGGAAGCCCGCCTGCGCCGCGCCGAAATGGATGCGGCCGCTGAACATCAGGCCGTAGGCATCGGCATGCGGCGGGGCGTCGAAGGGAAAGTCCGCCGCCTGCAGCCACAGCCGCGAGTCGATGGCCCAGCTGGCAAAGCCATGCAGAAAGCGCAGGCTGGAGACCAGGCAGAACTCGCGGAAGCTGCCCAGGTCGCGCCGCTCCTCGATCCACACCGAGGCCACGTCGCCCTCCACCTCCAGCCGCAGCGCGATGTCGTCCACCAGCAGCCGGTGGTGGCGGCACCAGCGCTTGATGGCGACGCCCAGGTCCGGCGCGGTGATCGAGGCGCGGCACAGCAGGCCGTGGCTGCCCCAGGGCAGGCGGCGGCCGAACCAGCCCAGGGCCTCGTCGTCCAGTTCCTGCATCGCATGCTCGTTGAGCGCCTCGAACTGCGCGGCGGTGACGCGGGCATCGGGCCGCCACAGTTCGCGCGGCGTGATCTGTGCCGCGCGCAGGGCCGCGCCCGGGTCCACGCCGTAGCGGGCATAGCCCTGCACGACGGCGCGTACGAAAGCCATCGGCGTGGCCGCGCGCTGGGGTTTGAGGAAGCGGGGAGAGGGCATCTAGTGGATAACCCGAGGGCCAGGGCGATGGCGGGATTTGCAACCATTGTGTCGCCAAATGCGAATCGCCCGGGCGTAAGCTGGACCGGCTTTCGCACACCATCCACGGAGACGACGCATGTCCGCACCCCGCCTGCCCGGCCTGGACTTCGGCCTGGGCGAGACCCTCGACGCCCTGCGCGAGGCCATCGCCGATTTCTGCGCCCACGAGATCACGCCGCGTGCCGCCGACATCGACCGCGAGAACCTCTTTCCCCGCGACCTGTGGGCCAAGCTCGGCAGCCTGGGCCTGCACGGCATGACGGTGAAAGAGGAATTCGGCGGCACCGAGCTGGGCTACCTGGCCCACATCGTCGCCATGGAAGAGGTGTCGCGCGCCTCGGCCTCGGTGGGCCTGTCGTATGGCGCGCATTCCAACCTGTGCGTCAACCAGATCCACCGCAACGGCAGCGAGGCGCAGAAGAAGAAGTACCTGCCCAAGCTGGTGAGCGGCGAGCACGTCGGCGCGCTGGCCATGAG
>NZ_LDSL01000280.1 GCF_001476815.1 Pseudacidovorax intermedius
GTGTGTAAAAGGGACAGGACGATGGACGAGATCACCGGCAGCCGGCCGCGCAGTTCGTCGGCCACGATGCGCGTGACCTCGGCCCGCTCGGCGGGGGTGAGCGAGAACACCTCGCCCGTGTGGCCGTTGGTCATCACGGCCACCACGCCCTCATGGCCGGCCAGCCAGCTGGCGAGCTGGCGCAGGGCCGGCTCGTCGATGCGGTGGTCGGGGGTGAAGGGGCAGGCGATGGCGGGGATGATCCCCCGATAATTTTCGATGGACGGCATTGCAGGTCTCCGTGCGGTGCGATGGGTGAAGGAAGCGGAGCGGATGATTCCGCGCCGGTCCCCGGACCGTCCAATACTCGAATCGCATACAACTATCGCGGGCCGTGCGGCGCCGCAGGAGACGCCCATGGGCCCGGGCAACCGCCCCCTCGACCTCGATTGGCTGGAAGATTTCGTCGCGCTGGCCGACACCGGCAGCTTCTCGCGCGCGGCCGAGGTGCGGCACATCGCGCAACCCGCCTTCAGCCGGCATATCCGGTCCCTGGAGGAATGGGTGGGTGTGGAGTTGTGCGACCGCAGCGCCCATCCGGTGGCGCTCACGGCGGCGGGCCAGCGTTTTCTGCCGCTGCTGCGTGGCGTGCTGGCGGGGCTGG
>NZ_LDSL01000281.1 GCF_001476815.1 Pseudacidovorax intermedius
CCACGAACTCGCCCTTGGCCCAGTCGCCCATGAACTGCATGCCGGCCTCGCCCTTGATGACCATGGCCGTGGCCAGGTTCCAGTCGCGGCCGGAGGCGGCCTTGTCGGTGTAGGGCTTGATGCGCTTGAAGGTCTCGGCGGCCTTGACCATGGTCGGGCTCTTGAGGGCGTCCTGGTCCAGCTGCACCAGCGCCTTGCGGTAGAAGTCGGCGCCGCCTACGCCGAGCACCACCGTCTCGAAGGTGGTGAAGTCCTGCCAGGGCTGGCCGCCGTGGGCCACGGGCGTGATGCCGGCTTTCTGCAGCGCGTCGGCGGTGGCGAAGAACTCGTCCCAGGTGGTGGGCGCCTTGGCCTTGGCCTTCTTCAGCGCCTCGGGGTTGATCCACAGCCAGTTCACGCGGTGCACGTTGACCGGGGCGGCGACGTAGTTGCCCTTGTATTTCATGATGGCGGCCACGGTGGGCGGCAGCGCGGCGTCCCACTTGTTGGCCTTGGCCACGCCGTCGATGCTGGTCAGCACGCCCTCG
>NZ_LDSL01000282.1 GCF_001476815.1 Pseudacidovorax intermedius
GTGGTCGTGGGCGCCCGGCGTCAGGTACTGGGCGCGGTCGGCGTGCGGGCGCCTCGCCCGCAGGGCCGGTACCTCTGCGACGGGGAGTGAGCGGCGTTGCCGCAGGGCCACAGGGCCACCACCGGCCCCTCCTCGATCTCGCCAATCTTGTTGCGACTCGTTATCATTTGAGGCTCCGCAGCGCTTGCCCCGCTGCGGCCACACAAAGCCAGCCACGCGCCCTCCCGTGCG
This sequence comes from Pseudacidovorax intermedius, assembly GCF_001476815.1. Taxonomy (GTDB): domain Bacteria; phylum Pseudomonadota; class Gammaproteobacteria; order Burkholderiales; family Burkholderiaceae_C; genus Xenophilus; species Xenophilus intermedius_A. The sequence continues at coordinate 232 of NZ_LDSL01000282.1, forward strand.
CCCAGCCAAGCAGATCACGCAACGTTTTTCCAATCCCCGGAGGGATTCCCATGGCCTACATCAAGAGCCGCAAGCACGCCGCGCCGCGTGCTTGCGGCTCTTGATGTAGGCCATGGGAATCCCTCCGGGGATTGGAAAAACGTTGCGTGATCTGCTTGGCTGGGCGCAACGGGAGGGCGCGTGGCTGGCTTTGTGTGGCCGCAGCGGGGCAAGCGCTGCGGAGCCTCAAATGATAACGAGTCGCAACAAGATTGGCGAGATCGAGGAGGGGCCGGTGGTGGCCCTGTGGCCCGGCGGCAACGCCGCTCAATACACCTAGCGGAGGTACCGGCCCTCGCGCGGC
>NZ_LDSL01000283.1 GCF_001476815.1 Pseudacidovorax intermedius
GCGCTGCACGAGGCGCTGTGGTCCTTCTTCGAGCCGGTGACCAACAAACTCGACCGCGAGCAGTACCGGCAGCTGCTGGCACCGAAGTTCGTGAAGGACAGCGGCGGCGAAGAGTACGACGAGCGACAGAAGCTGCGGGACGAGAGCGCCGTCTGCAAGCACAGCCCGAAGGCGGTCACGGCGGCATAGAAGTCGTCCCGCAGCTTCTTCGAGGACCCGCGCTTTTCCGAGGCGCTGATCGCCCGGTACAAGGCCGACCTGCGCTTCTTCGCCGAGCTGCGCCAGACCGCCCGCCGCGATGCCATGGAGACGGTCGATTACAGCGTCTACGAAGAGCAGATCCGCAAGCTGGTGGACAGACAGGTCATCGGCACGGAGGTGCGAGAACCTGAAGGCGTCTATCTGGTGCACCAGTTGGGGCAAGCAGAAGACCCACAGGACTGGTCCGCGGACAAGACGCGCAACGAGACGGACATGATCCGCACCCGACTGCGCAAGACCATCGAGCAGGAGCTGGCGGACGACCCCTATGCGCAGAAGGTGTTCGGCGAACTGCTGCGCCAGGCC
>NZ_LDSL01000284.1 GCF_001476815.1 Pseudacidovorax intermedius
CGCCGGCTCGTCTGGGGCGCCGAGACCACGACGCCGGACCGCCCAGCGGACACGGCGACCGGTCGACGCGTCGACGACCTTCGCGCCCTGACCGCGCGCGTCGAAGCGGCGAAGTCCTCATCCACCGGCGTCACGGCGATCGCCGACGGGATCACCGTCCGCGCGCGCTTCGCCGTCCTGGCGCTGGCTCCCGTCCTGTACTCGCGCATCTCGTTCGAGCCCCCGCTCCCGCGTCTTCAGCACCAGATGCACCAGCACATCTCGATGGGCTTCGTCATCAAGGTGCACGCGGTCTACGAGACGCCGTTCTGGCGCGACAAGGGCCTGTCGGGCACCGCCTTCAGCCCCTACGAGCTGTCGCACGAGGCGTACGACAACACCAATCACGGCGACGAGCGCGGCACCCTCGTGGGCTTCGTCTCCGACCAGAACGCCGACGACCTCTTCCGCCTGAGCGCCGAGGAGCGCAAGGAGAAGATCCTCGAGTCGCTCTCGCACTACTACGGGCCCGAGGCCAAGAACCCGATCGTCTACTACGAGAGCGACTGGGGCACCGAGGAGTGGACCCGCGGTGCGTACGCCGCGAGCTTCGACATGGGCGGCCTTCACCGGTACGGCGCCGACCTGCGCGAGCCCGTCGGCCCGATCCACCTCGCCTGCAGCGACATGGCCGGAGCCGGTTACCAGCACGTCGACGGCGCGATCCGCCAGGGACACCGC
>NZ_LDSL01000285.1 GCF_001476815.1 Pseudacidovorax intermedius
TGTGATGATTGTGCCACTCATTAACACGTATAAAAGCACCAAAGAGATTGCGTTAAACCGTTTACCCGCGACTTTCGTTTTGAAATGCAATCACGACAGCGGCAGTACGATAATCTGTAAAGACAAAGCGACGTTCAATATCAAAGCCGCTTTACTGAAGCTGGATTTAGCGATGAAAAAGAATATGTATTACACCACTCGGGAATGGCAATATAAAAACATCTCGCCGATGATTCTCTGTGAAGAATATATTGAATTGTTTGCAGGCCGTGAAAGAAGTACAACGCCTGAGATGTTGCGTATCCATTGTTTCAACGGTAATGCCAGCATTATTGAGGCGGATTTTACGGATGAGCAGGGCAGGGAATATGTCAATGTCTACAACAGAAAGTGGGAACTGCAGCCTTTCCAGATTGACTATCCTCATCATCCTGCGCCGATAGCCGAGCCCAC
>NZ_LDSL01000286.1 GCF_001476815.1 Pseudacidovorax intermedius
GCCCCGAGCAGGACCACGTCGGCCTGCACCGTGAAGGGTGTCGTCCGACGGTGACCGTCGACCTCGTGGCGCTCGCCGTGCACGGTCCACCGCCGACCCGGCCCCGTGTTCCGTTCGACGCGGAGCACCTCGGCACGGGTCACCAGTCGGGCGCCGGCGCGGGCGGCGAGCGGCAGGTAGCTCGCCCACATCGTCGTCTTCGCGCCGACGTTGCAGCCCGAGACGCAGTTGCCGCAGCGGGTGCAGGTCGGCTGGTGGACCCCGGCCGCGTTCGGCCCGGGGTCACCGTGCAGCCGCACGGCGAGCGGGATGCGGCGCGGCTCGACGCCGTGGTGTGCGCCGAGGTGCGCCAGGGCGTCCGCCTTCGGGGTCGGACGGTCCTCGAGCTGGGGGCGGAGCACGGCGCGCACGCGGTCGGCGTACGGACGCAGGGCCGCGGCGTCGACGCCCGCGGGCCAGTGCTCGTCGAACACGGCCGGATCGGCCTCGAGCAGGACGTTCGCGTACACGAGCGAGCCGCCGCCGAGCCCGTTGGCCGTGAGCCGGTCGACGTCCGTGCCGAGGTGCAGGTCGAACAGCCCGAGCGGGTTCCGACGGCTCCGGAGTGCCGCGCGCATCGCCGTCGGGTCCTCGGGGAACTCGCCGGGCACCCACTCGCGGCCGCGCTCGAGGACGACGACGTCGCCGTCCCCGAGCGCCGGGGCGACGCGTGCGGCCGTG
>NZ_LDSL01000287.1 GCF_001476815.1 Pseudacidovorax intermedius
GTACCGGGCGGTCGAGCGCGAGCGCTCGCCGAAGGACGTCGTCGCGAAGCGGCAGCCGCTGACGCTGAAGCGCGCGGGTTCGGTCTTCATGGAGTTCGTCGTCGGCGTCTTCACCCCGATCATCCCCGCCATCGCCGGTGCCGGTGTCTTCAAGTCGCTGCTCATCGCGGCGGTGGCGCTGGGCTGGGTCGCGAAGGACAACCCGACCTATCTGACGCTCGTCGCAATCCCCGACGCGGTCTTCTACTTCCTGCCCCTGCTGGTCACCTTCACCGCCGCGCGTCGCCTCGGCGTCAACATCCCGCTCGCCCTCGGGATCGTGGGGCTCCTCGTCTTCCCCGGCTTCTCGACACTGGTGACGAACGGCACCTCGGTGTTCGGCGTTGCCGTTCCGGCCGTCTCCTACGGCGCGCAGGTCTTCCCGCCGATCCTGACGGTGCTGCTGCTCTGGGCCGTCGAGCACTGGGTCACCAAGATCACCCCGGCACCGTTCCGCGTCTTCTTCGTGCCGCTGGTGTGCATCATCGTCGTCGCCCCCGCGATGATCTTCCTGCTCGGCCCGCTCGGCTTCTGGCTCGGCTCGCTCCTGACCGGTGGCATGCTGTGGCTGCACGGCACGCTCGGCTGGGTGGCTGTCGCCCTGCTCGCGGGCGTTCTGCCCTTCATCATCTCGGTGGGCATGCACAAGGCCTTCATCCCGCCGACGGTCGCCACGATCGCCGAGACCGGCCGCGAGTCGTTCTACAACGTGTCGTCGCTCGCTCACAACATCAGCTAGTCGGGCTCGAGCTTCCACGTCGCCTTCCGCACGAAGAACCCCC
>NZ_LDSL01000288.1 GCF_001476815.1 Pseudacidovorax intermedius
GTCACGAAGATGGACCTCGTCCGCGAGCTCGACCTGATGATCGAGCAGCACGAGGCCAAGACCCACCTCCGCGACCTGAACGTGATCGCGTCACCCGCGCAGGACATCCGCGCGACCTTCGACCTCATGCCGACCGCGACGGTCGAGGACTGGGCCACGATCTCAGAGCGCATGAAGGCGCTGCCCGAGGCCATCGACGGCTACGTCGCGACCCTCCGCCGTGGCATCGCCGAGGGGGTCGTGCCCGCTCGTCGCCAGGTGAACGAGGTCGTCGCGCAGATCGCCCGTTACACCGCCGACACCGGCTTCTTCGCCGAGTTCGTCGGGAACGCCGCGCCCGCCGAGGGGCAGCTGCCCGCCTCGCTCGCGCGCGACCTCGACCAGAACGCCGGCGCCGCCCGCGTCGCCTACGACGGCCTGGCCTCCTTCCTCTCCTCGGAGCTCGCCCCGGTCGCGGGCGAGGCGGACGGCGTCGGTCGCGAGATGTACGCGTTGCACTCACGCCAGTTCCTCGGCGCCGAGATTGACCTCGACGAGACCTACGACTGGGGCGTCGAAGAGCTCGCCCGCATGGTCGCCGAGCAGGAGGCGATCGCGAACGAGATCCTTCCCGGCGCGAGCGTCGAAGAAGCGGTCGCCTTCCTCGAGAAGGACGAGTCGCGCAAGCTCCGCGGCACGAAGGCGCTCCAGGCGTGGATGCAGCGCACGAGCGACAAGGCCGG
>NZ_LDSL01000289.1 GCF_001476815.1 Pseudacidovorax intermedius
GCGATGGACAGGGGCGGCCGTGATGCGGCCGCGAGCGCCGCGGAACCTGCCTCGGCAGCGCCGCCCGAGGCTGCGGCACCGGCGCTGGTCGTCATCGACACCAACATCGTGCTCGACCTGTTCGTCTTCGACGACGCAGCCGCCAGGCCGCTGCGCGCGGCCCTGGAGGGCGGAACGCAGCGCTGGCTGGCGACGGCCGCGATGCGCGTCGAACTGGCCCGCGTGCTGGACTATCCGCAGATCGCGCCGCGGCGGGCCTTCTACGGCCTCTCGGTGGACGACGTGCTGGCCCGCCTCGCCGTGGACCGCATGAACCCGTCGAGCATCGCGTACTCCATCACCGCGGCGCGCGAGAACGCCCGTCGCGCACGGGAGATCGTCTCGACCGAGCTCTGGGAGATCCTCAACACCACGAATTCCCGGATGCCACGGCGTCTGCAGACCGAGAAGGTGCACGAGTTCTTCCAGTGGGTGCGAGAGCGCGCCGCCCTGGCGATCGGCATCGTCGACTCGTCGACGAACCGCGACGAGGCCTGGCAGTTCTTCACGCTCGGGCGCAGCATCGAGCGCACCGACATGACGGCCCGCCTCCTCGCGACGAGGTCGCTCACCGAGGTCTCGGGACCGTCGTGGACGACGATCCTCCGCTCGTGCGGCGCGTACGAGGCCTACCTGCGCACCTATCGAGGGATGCCGAGCGCCCGCAACGCGGCCGAGTTCCTGCTGCTCGACCGCCTGTTCCCGCGCTCGATCATCTACTCGATCCAGCGCGCGGAAGACTGCATGAGCGCGATCGACCCCCGCGCCGACCGCGTCGGCCACTCCAACACGGTGCTGCGCGCGCTCGGTCAGATCCGCAACGACCTCGAGTACCGCCCGGTCAGCGACGTGCTCACCGACCTGCCCGAGCACATGCAGCGCGTGCAGACGGTGACGCGCGAGGCGTCGGAAGCGATCCGG
>NZ_LDSL01000029.1 GCF_001476815.1 Pseudacidovorax intermedius
GTCTTGCCATGGTCCACGTGGCCGATGGTGCCCACGTTGACGTGGGGCTTCGTACGTTCGAACTTACCTTTTGCCATTTCTCAACTCCAAAGAGCATTGCCCGTGTGGTGGTTTTACGTCTGCACCGCATTGCTGATTCCCTCGCCACGGGCAACGAGGGGCATGCGGTCGCAGACAAATTAACGAAACACCCCCGAGGGGCGTCGCCCCCCCTCAAGGGGGCGCTGCCAGTGGCCCGGCAAAGCCGGTTCCACGGCAGCCCCCGCGAGGGGAGGGCCGATCGGATTACTTGGCTCGCGCGGCGACGATGGCTTCAGAGACGTTGCGTGGAGCTTCCGCGTAGTGCTTGAACTCCATCGTGTACGTCGCACGACCTTGCGTCGCGGAGCGCAGCGAGGTCGAGTAGCCGAACATTTCGGACAGCGGCACTTCGGCCTTGATGGCCTTGCCGCCGCCAACCATGTCGTCCATGCCCTGCACCATGCCGCGGCGGGACGACAGGTCGCCCATCACGGTACCGGCGTAGTCTTCCGGCGTCTCGACTTCCACGGCCATCATCGGCTCGAGGATGACGGGACCGGCCTTGCGGCAGCCTTCCTTGAAACCGAAGATGGCGGCCATCTTGAACGCCAGTTCGTTCGAGTCCACGTCGTGGTAGGAGCCGAAGTGCAGCGTCACCTTGACGTCCACGACCGGGTAGCCGGCCAGCACGCCCTGGTTCACGGCTTCGTTGATGCCCTTTTCCACGGCCGGGATGAATTCACGCGGAACCACACCGCCCTTGATGGCGTCGACGAACTCGATGCCCTTGCCGGCTTCGTTCGGCTCGATCTTCAGCACGACGTGGCCGTACTGGCCCTTGCCGCCCGACTGGCGCACGAACTTGCCTTCGGCCTCTTCCACCGTCTTGCGGATGGTTTCGCGGTAGGCCACCTGGGGCTTGCCCACGTTGGCTTCCACGCCGAACTCGCGCTTCATGCGGTCCACGATGATTTCGAGGTGGAGCTCGCCCATGCCCGAAATGATGGTCTGGCCGGACTCCTCGTCGGTCTTCACGCGGAACGAGGGATCTTCTGCAGCCAGGCGGCCCAGCGCGATGCCCATCTTTTCCTGGTCGGTCTTGGTCTTGGGTTCGACGGCCTGTGCGATCACGGGCTCGGGGAACACCATGCGCTCCAGCGTCACGATGGAATCGGGATCGCACAGCGTCTCGCCGGTGGTCACGTCCTTCAGGCCCACGCAGGCGGCGATGTCGCCGGCGCGGATCTCGTCGACTTCCAGGCGCTCGTTGGCATGCATCTGCACGATACGGCCGATGCGCTCCTTCTTGCCCTTGACCGGGTTGTAGACGGTGTCGCCCTTGGTCAGCACGCCCGAGTAGACGCGCACGAAGGTCAGCTGGCCCACGAACGGGTCGGTCATCAGCTTGAAGGCCAGGGCCGAGAACTTCTCGGCGTCGTCGGCCTTGCGGCTGGTTTCCTGCTCGTCGTCGTCCGTGCCGGCCACCGGGGGAATGTCCACGGGCGAGGGCAGGTAGTCGATCACGGCGTCCAGCATGCGCTGCACACCCTTGTTCTTGAACGCGGTACCGCACAGCATCGGCTGGATTTCGGTGGCGATGGTGCGCTGGCGCAGGGCGAGCTTGATCTCGTCCTCGGAGAGGTCACCCTCTTCCAGGTACTTGTTCATCAGCTCTTCGTTGGCCTCGGCAGCCGCCTCGACCATCTTCTCGCGCCATTCCTTGGCGGACGCCACGAGTTCGGCCGGGATGTCCTGGTACTCGAACTTCATGCCCTGGGAGGCTTCGTCCCAGATGATGGCCTTCATCTTGAGCAGGTCGACCACGCCCTTGAAGCCTTCCTCGGCGCCGATCGGGATCACGACGGGCACGGGGTTGGCCTTCAGGCGCAGCTTCATCTGGTCATAGACCTTGAAGAAGTTGGCGCCGGTGCGGTCCATCTTGTTGACGAACGCGAGGCGGGGCACCTTGTACTTGTTGGCCTGGCGCCAGACGGTTTCCGACTGGGGCTGCACGCCGCCGACGGCGCAGTACACCATGCAGGCGCCGTCCAGCACGCGCATGGAACGCTCCACCTCGATGGTGAAGTCCACGTGGCCGGGGGTGTCGATGATGTTGAAGCGGTGCTCCGGATAGGACATGTCCATGCCCTTCCAGAAGCAGGTGGTGGCGGCCGACGTGATCGTGATGCCGCGCTCCTGCTCCTGCTCCATCCAGTCCATGGTCGCCGCGCCATCGTGCACTTCGCCGATCTTGTGGTTCACACCGGTGTAGAACAGGATGCGCTCGGTCGTCGTGGTCTTGCCAGCGTCGATGTGGGCCGAGATACCGATGTTGCGGTAGCGCTCGATGGGGGTCTTGCGTGCCATGAGAAAACTCCTTTAACGGCATAGAGCCCGCCCGCCGTTTTCGGCGGGTCGGGCTCCGGGCCTCTGAGATATGGGGACGGAAATCAGAAGCGGAAGTGGCTGAAGGCCTTGTTGGCCTCGGCCATGCGGTGCACTTCGTCGCGCTTCTTCATCGCGCCGCCACGGCCTTCGGTGGCCTCGAGCAGCTCGTTGGCCAGGCGCATGGCCATGGACTTCTCGCCACGCTTGCGGGCGGCTTCCTTGAGCCAGCGCATCGACAGGGCCAGACGGCGCACGGGACGCACTTCGACGGGCACCTGGTAGTTCGCGCCACCGACGCGGCGCGACTTCACTTCGACCATCGGCTTCACGTTGTTGATGGCCGTGGTGAAGATCTCGAGCGGATCCTTGCCGCTCTTCTTTTCGATGGTGTCGAGCGCGCCATAGATGATGCGCTCGGCGACCGCCTTCTTGCCGCCTTCCATGATCACGTTCATGAACTTCGACAGCTCGACATTGCCGAACTTGGGATCCGGCAGGATTTCACGTTTGGGGACTTCGCGACGACGTGGCATGTTTCAAACCTCTTTGCTTCAGTTGGCACTGCCTTCCGGCACTGCCGCGAGAGCCAGCAGGACTCTCACTTACTCGACCCGCACAGACGACCTGTGTTTGGGGTCACTACGTCCGGACGGCCCGCCAAGGCTGCCGAACACCGAATGATCCGTGGACCAGGAAGGCGATCAGGCCTTCTTGGGGCGCTTCGCGCCGTACTTGGAACGGGACTGCTTGCGGTCCTTGACGCCTTGCAGGTCAAGCGAGCCGCGCACGATGTGGTAGCGCACACCGGGCAGATCCTTCACACGGCCGCCGCGCACGAGCACCACCGAGTGCTCCTGCAGGTTGTGGCCTTCGCCGCCGATGTAGGAAATGACTTCGAAACCGTTGGTCAGGCGCACCTTGGCGACCTTACGCAGCGCGGAGTTCGGCTTCTTGGGCGTCGTGGTATAGACGCGGGTGCAGACGCCGCGGCGTTGCGGCGAGTTCTGCATGGCCGGGCTCTTCGAGTTGGTCTTCTCGACCTCGCGACCCTGGCGCACCAGTTGGTTGATGGTTGGCATGGATAAATGGTCCCAAAAATCCCCTGAAGCCCCGTGACAGGCAGATCGGCCGCGCAGGCCGACGGGGAAACGACAAAAACGTGAATCCGTTCGGAATTTTCCGAAAAGCCCTCTAGTGTAGCGCGGGCGGCAGAGCCTGGCAAGCGCAGGCGCGCCGCACGCCGGTCAGCCCTCAAACGGATGCCGGAGGCATTGCCGGCGCATGAAGGCCGCGGACGCCGCGGGCGGCCATCGCCCGCCGGCCTTGCCCCTCACTCACTCACTTGATCCAGAGACGGATCGCGTCCCAGGCGCGGCCGAGCACGCCCGCCTGCTCCACCGGCTCCAGGGCCACCAGCGGCACCTGCGTCACGGGCTGGTCGCCCAGGGAGATCTTCAATTGGCCCACCGGCTGGTTCTTGGTGAAAGGCGCGACCAGCGGATCGGGGCGGACGATCTCCGTCTTGATCTTGCTGGCCGAGCCCGAGGGCACCGCCACCACGATCGGCTCGGGCTGTCCCAGCTTGAGCGTGTTGGCCTTGCCCTTCCAGACGGCCGGGGTGGCCACCGGCTGGCCGGCATCGAAGAGCTTGACGGCGTCGTAGGCGGTATAGCCCCAGTTGACCAGCTTCTGCGACTCGTTGGCACGGGCGTTCTCGCTCGCGGTGCCCAGCATGATCGACAGCAGCCGCCGGCCGCCGCCCAGGTTGGGGAAGTCGCGCTTGGCGGTCACGATCATGCAGTAGCCGGCCGCCTCGGTGTGGCCGGTCTTGAGGCCGTCCACCGACGGGTCGCGGAACAGCAGCAGGTTGCGGTTGGTGTCGTTGGAGGCCGGCGTGCCCGGGTAGCGGTACTTCTTGATCGAGTAGTAATGCAGGTACTCGGGAAAGTCCTTCATCAGCCGCGTCGCCAGGATGCTCAGGTCGCGTGCGGTGGTGGTGTGGCCGGGCGCCGTCAGGCCTTCGGGGTTGCGGTAGCCGGTGTTCTTCATGCCGAGCGCCTTGGCCTGCTCGTTCATGAGCCGCACGAAGTTCTCGGCGGAGCCGCCCACGCCCTCGGCCAGGGCCATGGTGGCGTCGTTTCCGGACTGCACGATCATGCCCTTGATGAGGTCGTCCACCGGCACCTGCATCTTGGGGTCGATGAACATGCGCGAGCCGGGCATCTTCCAGGCCCGGGTGCTGACGGGCAGGGTCTGCGTCAGGCTGATCTTCTTGGCCTTGAGTGCGTCGAAGACCAGGTAGGCCGTCATCAGCTTGGTCAGCGAGGCCGGCTCCACCGGGGAATCGATGTCCTTCTCGGCCAGGATCTGGTTGGCGGTCACATCCAGGAGCAGGTAGCTCCGGGCGGCGATTTCGGGGGGAACGGGGGCCTGGGCGCTGGCCAGTGCGCTCATCGTGGCGGCCACGACGAGCACCAGCGAACGAAGAAGACGGATCATGCGTTGGAGATCGAAAAAGAGGAGCGTCCGGGGACGGGAAGAGAACGGCAGACGAAAACGGAACGGCCCGCAGGCAGCCGCGCGAATGGCCGCTGCCGCGCCGGGGTGCGGCCGGCGGGCGCCGCCCGGGCCGTCACCGTTCGGCAGACACGGCCGGCGCCGATTGGTTCACCAGCCGCTCAGCCTGCCGTCAGCAGGTGGCGCACAACGAGCGACTTCAGCAGCGGCAATTGTCCGTGAAAGAAATGGCCGCCCCCGGGCACCACGGTCACGGGCAGCGACTGCGGACGGGCCCAGTCCATGACGGCCGCCAGCGGCACGGTGTCGTCCTGCTCGCCGTGCACGACCAGCGTGCGCTCGTGCAGCGCGGGCGGCAGCACGGCGACCTCGAAGCGCGAGGCGGCGGTGCCCACCAGCACCAGACGGCGGATGTCGCGGTCCGGCTGCAGCCGGGCGGTGGCCTGGCTGGCGACGAAGGCGCCGAAGGAGAAGCCGGCGATGGCCAGCGGGCCCTCGGGCGCCAGTTGCTGCACCACCGACAGGAAGTCCTCGGTCTCGCCTCGGCCTTCGTCGTGCACGCCGGCGCTGGCGCCGACGCCGCGGAAGTTGAAACGGACGGCGGTGTAGCCGCAGGCCACAAACGCGCGCGCCAGGGTCTGCACCACCTTGTTGTCCATGGTGCCGCCGAAGAGCGGATGCGGATGGGCGATCACGGCCGTGCCGGCCTCGGGCACGCCGGCCGCGGCGCGGTCGCGCAGCACCTCGATGGCGCCGGCGGCGCCGCCAAGGCTGAGTCGTTCAGTCTGTGCGTTCATGGAAAGGATGGGCGAAATGCGCCGCACGCGGCGGTCGGGCAGCGGAGGGACGGTGGCGCTCGGAAAGCCGGGGAGGCAACCAGGCTCAGCGGCCCACGTCCGGCGGCAGCAGCAGGCGTTCGACCACCTCGCCGCGCTTGAGGTGCGATTCGACGATCTCGTCGATGTCGGCGTTGTCGACGAAGCTGTACCAGGTGCCCTCGGGATAGACCACGGCCACCGGCCCGCCGGCGCAGCGGTCCAGGCAGCCGGCCTTGTTGACGCGCACCTTGCCGGGGCCGGACAGGCCCTCTTTCTTGACGCGGGACTTGCAGTGGTCGAAGGCGCCCTGCGCGTCGTGGGCGGCGCAGGCATCCTCGCCGTTCTCGCGCTTGTTCAGGCAGAAGAAAACGTGGCGGGCGTAGTACGGCTGGGGCATCGGGCGATTCTAGGAGCGCACCCGCCGCCGGCTGAGCCCGTAGAGGGCATGGCCCATGGCGGCGAAAGGCCAGAGCCAGCCCAGCCACTGCGCCAGGCCATGGAAGCGGATGAAGCGCCCCTGCTCCCAGGTCGCCAGGGTCTGGGCGAAGTAGGCGCTTTCGGGCGCCTGGTTGAGCAGGCTCAGGTGCAGGCCCGAGGCCAGCAGCATCAGCCCCATGTTGACCCGGCGCGGGGCGGCCAGCAGCGCCAGGCCGAGCCCCAGCGCGGCGCCGATGCCGACCTGCACCGGCAGGCCCATCCAGGCCCACGCATGCTCCGGCCCGTAGCTGAGCGCGGCCGACAGGCCGCTGGCGAGCACGCCGGCCGCCACCACCAGGCCCAGCATCAGCAGCCGCATCGGCCGCGAGCGCGTGACCGAGAAGGCCAGCAGGCAGGGCACCAGCAGGCCCAGCATGGCGCACAGCATCTCGGCCGCGGGCACCAGCGGCTCCAGCTCGAACTCCCGCACCGGCAGCCAGTCGAGGAAGGGCGTGTCGGCCAGCCAGTCCGCCACCGCTGCCTCCAGCCGCTCGAAGACCTGGCCCAGGCCGAAGGGCACGGCGGCCGGAAAGAGCAGCGCCACGGGCCACAGCGCCAGCAGCACCAGGGCGCCCCGCGCCTCGTCGATGAACCACGATTCGCGCAGCCGGCTCCAGCGCGCCACCACGCCCAGGCGCACCAGCGCGCCTGCCACCAGGGCACCGAGCAGGGCGCCGGCGGCATTCAGCCCGAGGTCGACGTTGGAGGGAATGCGCGACGGCAGGTAGCTCTGCAGCGTCTCCATGGCCAGCGACAGCGCCAGCCCGGCGCCGAAGCCGCGCAGGACGGCCGACCCCACGCCCGCCGCCACACCGCCCCGCAGCACCGCCATCGCCACCAGGAAGCCGAAGGGCACGTAGCCCACCACGTTGACTCCGAGGTCGAAGCCGGTCCAGTACTTGGGCCAGGGCGCGCCCAGGAAGGCCCAGGGTGCGATGCCCTGGTCGCGCCAGTGGTCGAAGGGATAGAGGCTCGCGTAGACGATCAGCGCCGCATAGGCCAGGGCCAGCGGCAGGGCGGTCGTCTTGCGCGTGGCGGAGGCGGTCACGTCGCCGGGCCGGCGCTCAGAAGGGCTTGACCACGGCCAGCACCACGATGGCCACGAGCAGCAGCACCGGCGCCTCGTTGAACCAGCGGTACCAGCGGTGGCCGAGGCGGTTGGTGTCGGTCTCGAAGCGCCGCAGCAGGCGGGCGCACAGGTGGTGGTAGCCGATCACGACCAGCACCAGCGCCAGCTTGGCATGGAGCCAGCCGCCTGTGATGCCGTAGCCCAGCCACAGCCACGCCCCGAAGCCCAGGGCCGGCACCGCCAGCAGGGTGGTGAAGCGCAGCAGCTTGCGCGCCATCAGCAGCAGCCGCTGGCGCTCGGCCACCGACGAGGCCGGCACCATCGCCAAGTTCACGAAGATGCGCGGCAGGTAGAACAGGCCGGCGAACCAGCTGGCCACGAAGACGATGTGAAAGGACTTCACCCAGAGCATCGGCGCAGTGTAGGCAATGGGTCGCTGCGGCCGGCGCGGGCAAAAAAAAGCCCGGCGCCCAGGGCGCCGGGCTGGGAAGCCCTTTTGCTGTCACACATCAAGGCACCCGCTCAGGGAGGAAAAGCGGGGAGCGGCAAGCCGCTCAACCAGGAATCTAACAATATCCCGGGGCCTCATCAACATTTGATCAACTTATTTTTACCATCCGATTCACATTAAGCCAAATGAATTCATTCTCGCGCGCAGGGCTTTTCATCGAACCGTCATGTGCCTGCCGCCGCCGGCCTTACGGGCCCTGGGGCACAATTTTCGGATGACCTTCCACGCCCCCTATCCCGCCGGCCGGCCGCGCCGGCTGCGCCGCGACGCTTTCTCCCGCAACCTCGTGCGCGAGCACCTGCTCACGCCCCACGACTTCATCTACCCGGTGTTCGTGCACGAGGCGGCGGGCCGTGCGCCGGTGGCGGCGATGCCGGGCGTGGAGCGCGTCTCCATCGACGAGCTGCTGCGGGTGGGCGAGCAGGCGCTGGAACTGGGGGTGCCGGTGCTGGACCTGTTCGGCGTGCCGGACCCGGCCACCAAAACCGCCGACGGCGCCGTCGCCTGGCACGAAGACGGCATCATTCCGCGCGCCATCCGGGCGCTGAAGTCGCGCTTCCCGGAACTGGGCGTGATGACCGACCAGGCGCTGGACCCGTACACCACGCACGGCCAGGACGGGCTGATCGACGACAGCGGCTACATCCTGAACGACGAGACCATCGAGGCGCTGATCAAGCAGTCGCTGGCCCACGCCGCCGCCGGCGTGGACATCCTCTCGCCCAGCGACATGATGGACGGGCGCATCGGCGCCATCCGTGCGGCGCTGGAGTCCCACGGCTTCATCCACACGCGGATCATGGCGTACAGCGCCAAGTACGCCAGCGCCTTCTACGGCCCCTTCCGCAGCGCCGTGGGCAGCGCCGGCAACCTGGGCAAGGGCAACAAGTACACCTACCAGATGGACCCGGCCAACACCGACGAGGCCCTGCGCGAGGTGGCCATGGACATCGCCGAAGGCGCGGACATGGTGATGGTCAAGCCCGGCATGCCCTACCTGGACGTGGTGCGCCGCGTGAAGGAAACCTTCCGCGTGCCCACTTTCGCCTACCAGGTCAGCGGCGAATACGCCATGCTCAAGGCCGCCGCCCAGAACGGCTGGCTGGACCACGACGCCGTGATGATGGAAAGCCTGCTGGCCTTCAAGCGCGCCGGCGCCGATGGCGTGCTGACCTACTTCGCCCTCGACGCCGCGCGGCGGCTGCGCGCCTGAGCGCAGGCCGCCCGCTCTCCGCGCGATGCGCCTCCTCGACATCAACGGCACGCAGGTGCGCGAAATCGCGCTGCCCGCGGGCGAGCCCCTGCCAGCGGCGCCGGCCGACGGCCACTTCTACTGGCTGTCGCTCACCCGGGACGAACTGCAGGGCACGCTGGCGCAGGTCCAGCCCTGGCTGCAGGCCGTCGCCGGCTGCCGGCTGGTCGACCTGCACGTGAGCGACCTGCTCAACGACCAGCTGCCGTCGCACTACGACGCCACCTCCGCCTACGACGTGCTGGTGCTGCGCCGCCTGGCCAGCGCCGCGCCGGGGCAGCCGACCATCGCCGCCGCGCCGCTGGCGCAGGGCGGCCCGCCGGTGCTGCGCCGCATCGACACCCGGCCCGTCGGCTTCGCGGTCTTTGACCGGCTGCTGCTGTCCGTGCATCCGGAGGACGGCAGCGTGCGCGACGGCGTGGCTGAGCGCCTGCTGGCGGCGGATGCCCAGCCGCTCGACGCGCGCGCCGTCTCCAGCCGCCTGCCGGCGGGCCCCGCCGACCTGATGCTGCGCGTGGCCAACCAGATCGTCGACGGCTACTTGGCGCTGCGCCGCGAGTTGACGCGCCAGCTCGACCACTGGCAGGCCGAGCTGATCGACCCCAAGACCCGCTTCACCAACTGGGGCGCGCTGATGCAGGCGCGCCAGGGCCTGCACCACCTGGACGAGATCTGCGACGACCAGCAGACGGCGGTGCAGGACTGGATCGACGCCCTGGAAGCGCAGCCCATGCCCGCCGAGCCCACGGCCCGGCGCGACCACGAACTGCTGCTCGTGCGCAGCCGCGACGTGCTGGAGCACATCGAGCGCGTGGTGCGCCACGTGCACCGGCTGGAGCAGAACGCCGAGCTGGCGGTGCAGCTGCACTTCAACGTCCAGAGCCACCGCACCAACGACATCATGCGGGTGCTGACGGTGCTCACGGCCGTGTTCCTGCCGCTGAACCTGATCGCCGGCATCTTCGGCATGAACTTCGAATTCATCCCGCTGGTGCATGCGACCGATGGCTTCTGGGTGGCGCTGGTGGCCATGGTGGTCATCGCCATCGCCCTGGTGCTCGTGTTCTGGCGCAAGCGCTATCTGGCGCGAACCAAGTAGGGCGGGCAGCGCCGGCCCGTGAAAAAGCCGCCGGCGCGAGTCGCGCGGGCGGCCTGGGCGAGGTGTCTCACCGATGCCGGCCTCTTCAGGCCGGCCGGCGTCCTCAGAACTTGCTGGCGCCGTTGCTGCGGGCGGCCGCTTCGATGGGGTTCACGAAGGTCGACACGACCTTGCTGTTGACGCGCGAGCCGCTGCTCACGTTCTGGTCGGGGGCGTAGGCGGCGCGCACGGCCTCGGCCTGCACGGCGGCGCGGGGCTGCGACACGGCGACGGTTTCGGCGCCGCGCGAGCCGCGGGTCACGTTCTGGTTGGGGGCCTGGGCGGCGGCCACGGCCTGGGCCTGCACGTCGGCGCGGCTCAGGGCCGACACGGGGGCCTGCACGCCTTCATAGGTTTCGGCCTGGGCGCCGGCGATGGCGACGAAGGACAGAGCGGCGGCGGCGAGGATCTTCGATGCGTTCATGGTTCAACTCCTGACATTTGACGGAACGCGAACGAAGCTCCTGTTTTGGAAGCACTCACCCCATGTGGTGCCTGGCTTTCGTCCGCCGGACCCGCAAGTCGCTGAGCCCGTGGAACGAATTGTGTGGCGGCCGGCGCGGGCAAACCCGGGGTGTGCAGAACCACGCTGTTCGCGTATTTGAAACAATGCACACCATCTTCCCGTCACCACGCGGCCACGCCGCGCGTGCCTCACCGCCATGGACAGCCTCGACCTCATCCGCACCTTCCACGAAGTCGCCGCACAGGGCAGCTTCTCCACGGCGGCCAAGCGGCTGAAGCTGTCCAAGGCCACGGTCAGCAAATACGTGGCCGAGCTGGAAACCCGCTTCGGCGTGCGCCTGCTCAACCGCTCGACCCGCTCCGTCAGCCTGACCGATGCCGGCTCGCTGCTGCTCGAGCGCAGCCAGCCGGTGCTGGAGATGGTGGAGCTGACCCAGGCCGAGCTGCAGGAACGCGCCAACCAGCCGCGCGGCCGGCTGCGCATCGCCGCGCCCGTGGGCATGGCCAGCGGCGACCTGCCCAACCTGCTGGCCGAGTTCATGGGCTACTACCCGGACGTGAACATCTCGCTGCAGCTGTCCAACGACGTGGACCTGGCCGAGGAAGGCATCGACGTGGGCCTGCGCTTCGGCCCCATCGAGGACGAGAACCTGATCGTGCGTCGCCTGCTGTCGATGCCCATGGTGGTGTGCGCCTCGCCGGTGTACTGGCGCAAGCACGGCACGCCGCAGCGGCCGGAAGACCTGGCCAACCACACCGCGCTGACCCTGGTCCGCCAGGGGCTGGACCCGGTGTGGCGCTTCGAGGAGCGCGGCCGCAAGATCGCCGTGCCGGTCAAGAGCCGCATGGAGGCGAGCGAGGCCGGCCCGCTGATCCACGTGGCCATGCGCGGCCTGGGCGTGATCTACGTGCCGGCGCTGGTGGTGCAGCCGCAGCTCGACCACGGCGAACTGGTGCCGGTGCTCGGCGAATTCACCCGCAAGGACATGTGGCTGTCGGCCGCCTACCTGCAGCGGCGCCACAACAGCGCGGCACTGCGGGCGCTGCTGGACTTCCTAGAGTCGCGCATCGGCCCCAAGAGCAAGTACGCCAAGCGCAAAGCGCCGAGCGATGCGGCCCCGCCCAGTGCCGAGGCGTCGGCGGCCACGGGGACCCTGCCCGCTGCGGCAGAGACCGAAGTCGGCGGCTGAAGCAGGCGGGGCCGAGGCCGGCGCCCGCTGCGTGTTTCCCGCCGGCCGGGCCGGGCCGGGGCTCAGCCGACGTGCTTGGCCAGGAAGGCCAGCGTGCGCTCGCGCGCCTGCTTGGCCGAGGGTGCGTCGTAGGAACCGCGCTGGTCGCAGTTGAAGCCATGGTTGGCGTCGTAGACGTGCACTTCGACCTCGGGATGCGCCTTCTTGAAGGCCTCGACGGTCTCCAGCGGAATCCAGTGGTCCTGCTTGCCGAAGTGAGCCAGCACCGGCACCTTGGGCTGGCGGGCCGATTCCTCGGGCGTGGTCATGCCGCCGCCGTAGTAGGGCACGGCGGCCGACAGGCCGGCCAGTTCGCTGGCGCCGCGCCAGGTCAGCAGGCCGCCCCAGCAGTAGCCCACCAGGCCGACCTTGCCGGCGCGGCCGGCGTATTCGACGGCGGCCTGCACGTCCTGCAGCACGCCCGGCGCGGGCAGGGCCTCGACGGCGGTCTTGAGCTCGAAGCCGGCCTTCATGTCCTCGTCGGTGTAGCCCAGTTCCACGCCCTGCTTGACGCGATGGAAGGTGGCCGGCGCCACGGCCAGGTAGCCGTCGGCGGCATAGCCGTCGGCCACCGAACGGATGTGCGAGTTGACGCCGAAGATTTCCTGCAGCACCACGACGGCGCCCTTGGGCGTGCCGGCGGGCTCCGCCACGTAGGCGGGGAAGGTGAAGCCATCCTTGGCGGTCAGGTCGATGAATTGGCCCATGAGGGTCTGCTCCTTTGGGTACAAACGGGGATGTGAAAGGGGGGCCGCACGGCAACGGAAGCATCCGGCGGGCACCCGGCAGTTTCGCCCCAAACCCCATTCCGCTCTGTCAGCGAAGGAGAAGCCTTTGGAACCCCGAGTCCTCTTGGTCACCGGCGGCAGCCGCGGCATCGGCGCCGCGGTCGCCCTGGAAGCCGCCCGCCGCGGCTGGGCGGTGGCGGTCAACTATGCGAGCCGGTCGCTGGCGGCCGACGAGGTCGTGCGCCGCATCCGCGACGTCGGCGGCCGCGCCATGGCGGTGCGGGCCGACGTGGGCGACGAGGCGCAGGTCGAGGCCATGTTCCGCCAGGTCGATGCCAAGTTCGGCCGCCTGGACGGCCTGGTCAACAACGCCGGCGTGGTGGACGTGCAGGCGCGCGTCGACGAGATGAGTGGCGCACGGCTGGAACGCATGTTCCGCATCAACGTGATCGGCAGCTTCCTGTGCGCGCGCGAGGCGGTACGGCGCATGAGCACCCGCCATGGCGGCAGCGGCGGCGGCATCGTCAACATCGGCAGCGCGGCGTCGCGCCTGGGCTCGCCCGGTCTGTATGTGGACTATGCGGCCAGCAAGGCCGCCATCGACACCATGACGCTCGGGCTGGCGCGCGAGGTGGCGGCCGAGGGCATCCGCGTGAATGCCGTCCGGCCGGGGCTGATCGACACCGAGATCCATGCCTCGGGCGGCCTGCCCGACCGCGCCTTCCAGCTCGCGTCCACGGTGCCGATGCAGCGCGTGGGCACGGCCGAGGAGATCGCCGGCGCCGTGCTGTGGCTGCTTTCGCCCGAGGCCGGCTACACCACGGGCGCCCTGCTCGACGTGACGGGCGGGCGCTGAGCGATGACCGGCATGGGCAATTCCATGGACCTGATCAAGCCGCTGATCACGCTGCTGGCCATCGTCAATCCGCTGGCCATCGTGCCCTTCTTCATCCACTACACGCAGGGCTACACCGACCGCATGCGCGAGCGCACGGCGCGCACGGCCGCCTTCAGCGCCTTCGTCGTGATCGCGGTGAGCGCGCTGCTGGGGCTGCAGCTGTTGTCCTTCTTCGGCATCTCCATCGCGAGCTTCCAGGTGGGCGGCGGCATGCTGCTGCTGATGAGCGCGCTGAACATGCTCAACGCCCAGCCGGCGGAGGCCAAGACCAGCCAGGAGGAGATCCGCGCCACCGAGGTGAAGGCCTCGCTGGGCGCCTCCATCGCGGTGGTGCCGCTGACCATTCCGCTGCTGACCGGCCCGGCCACCATGTCGACCATGGTGATCTACGCCGAGAAGGTGACGCACTGGTGGCAGATGCTGGTGCTGGTGGGCTACGGCGCGGTGGTGGCCGGCGCCACGCTGCTGGCGCTGCTGATGGCCGAGCCCATCGCCCGCGTGCTGGGCAAGACGGGCATCAACGTGATGACGCGGCTGATGGGCCTGATCCTGGCCGCGCTGGCGGTGGAGGTGATGGCGGATGGCCTCGGCAAGCTGTTCCCGATCCTGGGACGCAGCATGAACTGAGGCGCTGGCGCGCCGCGTCAGCGCCGGGCGCCGTCCACCCAGCGCACCATCTGGCCGATCAGCTCGTCGCTGGCCGACGCCAGGGCCGCAGCGCCGCCGGCCGCGTCGGCGGTGGCGGCCGGCCGCTGGACGACGAAGACGCGCTGGCCCAGCACCCGCTCCCCGGTGGGCGACAGGGCCAGCAGCGTGGCGCGCACCCGCACCAGGCCGCTGCTGGCCGTGGGTGAGGCGAAGTAGTGGCTGAACTCGTCCAGCGAGATGCGCAACACCTCGCTGCTGCGGCCTTCGCGGGCCAGGTTGCCGGCCTCCAGGGTGCCGAGCACGGTGCGCTGCTGGGCCAGCGCGTCGCGCAGCCGCTGGCGGAAGAGCTGCAGCGGCGGCTGCGTCCAGCGGGCGCTGGCGTAGGGCCGCAGCGCCTGCGCATCCTCGTAGCCCAGGCGGTAATTGAGTGCCGTGCCTTCCAGGCGGGAGGCGGCCGTGTCCAGGTCCGCCAGGGTGATCGGCGGCAGGGCGGCGGCCGGCGCGGCGGGCACGGCCGCCGCCAGCGGCCCGGGGCCGAAGTCGTAGCTGGTGCTGCGCTGCGGCTTGTCCGGCAGCGCACTGCAGGCGGCCAGGGCCAGCGCCACGGCGGCGATCAGCGCACGGCGGGCGGTGGCGCGACCGGCTGGAGAACGGATGGAATCGGGTCGGTGCATGAAAACGCTCCTTCGCTTCATCGGCCGGCCGCGGCCGGCGCCACGAAGCCGGGCTCGCCCGGGCCGGGGGCGGGCACGCCGGTGCCGTAGATCAGCGACTGCGGACTGTCCGCGATGGTGTCGGCCACGCGCCCGATGCGGCGGGCGGCCAGCGAGGTGTCGTCGGCCGCACGGTTCAGGCGCGGCAGCGTGGTGGCGTTGACCGACTCCAGCGTCTGCTGCAGCGCGGCCGTGCCGGAGCCCAGTCGCGCGAGCGCGCCGTCCTCGGCATTGAGGCGCTGCAGCGTGGCGTTGAGCGACTGGGCCGCCTGGCCGAAGTCCTGCGCCGTGCCGCGCACCGACTGGGCCAGCGGCGGAATGGACGCCAGGGCCGGGTCCACGCGCGTCTTGAGCGTCTGGTCGAGCGAACGGGTGAGCGACTCGGTCTGCGCGGCCACCTTGGCGATGCTCTCCAGCGCCTGGGCGATGCGCTGCTGGTTCTGGTCGCTCAGCAGTGCGTTGGCGCGGCGGGTGGCCTCTTCGACCTGCCCCAGGATGGCCTCGCCCTTGCCCTGCAACTGCGAGAACATGGACGGCCGCAGCGGGATCTGGGGCGGGTCGTCGTTGTCGGGCAGCAGCGGCTCCTGCGACTCGCCCTTGTCGTCCAGCGCCACGAAGGCCAGGCCGGTCACGCCCTGGTAGCTCAGGCTGGCGAAGGTGGACTTGGTGAGCGGCACACGCTCGTCGATGGCCAGGCGCACGCGCACGTTGCCGCGGTGCTCGGGGTCGAAGTCGATGCTGGCGACCTTGCCGACCATGATGCCGCGGTAGCGCACGGCCGCCTGCGGCTGCAGGCCGCTGACGGGGTCGCGCGTGCTCAGTTCGTAGAGGTTGCGCACGGTGTTGTCCCGCGTGAACCAGAGCACCAGCGCGACGACCACCGCCAGCATGCCGAAGACGAAGGCGCCGGCGGCCAGGGCATGGGACTTGTTTTCCATGGTGTGCTTCTTCTCGTCAGGACTTCAGCGCCAGGGCGGCGCGATGGCCGCGGCCGCCGCCGAAATAGTCGTGGATGAAGGGATGGTCCACCGCCATCACCTCGCGGGCGCTGCCCAGCGCGATCACGCGCTGGTCGGCCAGCACGGCGATGCGGGTGGACAGGTCGAACAGCGTGTCCAGGTCGTGGGTGACCATCACCACCGTCAGGCCCAGTTCGCGGTGCAGGCCGCGCAGCAGCTCGCAGAAGCTGTCCGACGCGGACGGGTCCAGCCCGGCGGTGGGCTCGTCCAGCAGCAGCAGCGGCGGGTCCATGATGAGGGCGCGTGCCAGGGCCACGCGCTTGATCATGCCGCCGGACAGGTTGGCCGGCATCTTGTGCGCATGCTCCGGGCCCAGGCCCACCATCTGCAGCTTGACCAGCGCCGCGTCGCGGATGAGCGGCTCGGGCAGCAGCTTGAGTTCGCGCAGCGGCAGGGCGATGTTGTCCAGCACGCTGAATGCCGAGAACAGCGCGCCGTGCTGGAACAGCATGCCCACCGCCGCCGCGCCGCGCGCGCCCAGCTCGGCCGGCGGTGCGCCGAGCACGCGCACCGTGCCGCGCGAGGGCGCCTGCAGGCCCAGGATCTGCCGCAGCAGCACCGTCTTGCCGGTGCCCGATCCGCCCACCAGCGAGAGGATCTCGCCGCGGCGGATGGTGAGCTGCAGGTCGCGGTGCACCACCTGCACCTGGCCCCGGCCGCGCGGGAATTCGGTCCACAGGCCCTCGATCTCGACAACCGCGGGCGCGTCGCCGGGCGGGTGTTGCACGTCGGCGGCCGTCATCGGAAGCCCACCCCGCGGAACAGCAGCGCGAACAGCGCGTCGACCAGGATCACCATGGTGATCGAGGCCACCACCGAGGCCGTCGTGCGCCGGCCCAGGCTTTCGGTGTTGGGCTCCACCCGCAGGCCGTGATGGCAGGCGATGAGCGCGATCATCATGCCGAAGACGGCCGACTTGGCGAGCGCGATGCCGAGGTTGACGAAGGGCACGGCGCGCGGCAACTGCTGCCAGAAGAAGACCGGCGCAATGTCCAGCGCCGACCAGGCGGCGAGCATGCCGCCGATCAGGGCCGCCAGCGAGGTCCAGATGGCCACCAGCGGCATCACGATGGCCAGCGCCAGCACCCGCGGCATCACCAGCCGGTAGCCGGGCGGGATGCCCATGACGCGCATGGCGTCCAGTTCCTCGGTGACGCGCATGACGCCGATCTGCGCCGTGATGGCCGAGCCGGAGCGGCCCGCCACCAGCACGGCCGCCAGCACCGGCCCCAGCTCGCGCAGGATCGACAGGCCCAGGATGTTGACCACGAAGGACTCGGCCCCGTAATTGCGCAGCTGGTTCGACATCAGGTAGGCCAGCACCACGCCGATGAGCAGGCCCACCAGCGCCGTGATCGGCAGGGCCGTGGCGCCGATGCGGTAGAGGTGGCCCGAAAAGTCGCGCCAGGGGCCGCGGTGCGGGGCGCGGGCCAGGCGCACCAGGTCCAGCGCCAGCTGGCCGACCAGCAGCAGCGTCTGCCGGCCCAGGCGCAGCAGCGCGGGGCCCTGCGCCAGCAGCCGGGCCGGCCAGGTGGTCCAGCCCTGCGCGGCCGGGGCCGGCAACGGCACGGTATAGCGCGCCACCTGGTCGAGCACGGCCCTTTGCGAATCGCTCATGTCGATCTGCGCCGGCCACTGGTGGCCCCAGTGGTTCCACAGCAGTTGGGCGCCGACGTGGTCGAGCTGCTCGATGCCGCGCAGGTCCCAGGCGCCGCCGGCGCCGGCGGCTTCGTCCAGCGAGCGCTCCAGCGCCGTCCACTGCTCGCGCGAGGAGAAGGCCAGGACCGTCCAGCGGCCGGTGGGGGCCCACGGCCCATGCTCCTCGGCCTGCGCGCGGTCCACGCGGGGCCAGGCGTCGTCGCGGAGGGGCGGCTGGGACTGGGAGGAAGGCATGCGGGCAAGCAATGGCCGCCGCGGGGAGCGGCCGGCCGGAGGCAATCGGCGAATGCTACCCGCAGGCGCGCGGGCGGCGCGTGCGCGCACGGACCGCGAAAACGGGTGGGGCGGCTCCCACAAGCGGCGGCGCGGCGCCACCATGCCATGCGCTGGCCAGACACGGCGCGGCAGCGCCTTCAGGCGACCGGCTCGCCGCCCGGCGGCACCGAGAAGCCCTGCGCGAAGGCGCCGCGCAGCCAGTCCACGAAGGCCTCCACGGCCCGCGGCACATGCGGCGCATAGGGACGGATGGCGAACAGCTGTTCTGCGAAGGCACCCACGGGCTGCCAGTCCGGCAGCACCGCCACCAGCTTGCCGCTGCGCAGGCCGGCCTGGGCACTGAAGTCGGGCAGCAGCGCGATGCCCAGCCCGGCGAGCGCCGCATCGCGCAGGGCTTCGCTGTTGTTGGCGGCGAAGGGGCCGGCCACCGGCACGGTGATGCGTTCGGCGCCGGCCGCGGCCGGCCAGGGCAGGAACTGCCAGGCGGGCTGGTCCTGCCGCGGGTAGTACAGGCAGTCGTGGCCGGCCAGATCCGTCGGCGTGGCCGGCTCGCCGCGCCGGCGCAGGTAGGCGCGGCTGGCAACCAGCACGCTGCGGGTTTCGCACAGCAGCCAGGCGACGTGCGTCTCGGGCGGGGCGGCGCTGTGGCGGATGGCGAGGTCGAAGCCCTCCATCGCCAGGGCGCTCAGGCGGTCGGAGAGTTCCAGCTCGATGCGCACCTCCGGGTGCGCGTTCAGGAAATCGGCCAGCCGCGGCACCAGTTGCTGCCGCGCCAGCGCCACCGGCGCCGTCACCCGCAGCCGGCCGCGGGGCACGCCGGCCAGGTCGCGCACGCCGGCGAAGCTCTGGGCGATGGCGTCGAAGGCGCCCCGGGTCTCCTCCACCAGGCGCTGGCCGGCCTCGGTCAGGCGTACGCTGCGGGTGGTGCGCTGCACCAGGGGCACGCCGGCCTCGCGCTCCAACTCGGCGATGCGCTGGCTCATGCCGGCCTTGCTCACGCCCAGGCGGCGGGCGGCCGCCGTGTAGCTGCCCTGCTGGGCGAGCACCGTCAGCCAGTGCACATGGGCCCACAGGCCTTCGATCTTGGAATGATCCATCGGCGCATTGTTCGTCAGATTGAACAATCAATTCAAGCTCAGCGCCTAGGCGGCCCGTGAGCACAGTCCTAGACTGCCCGCCATCCCTCCTCTTCCACCGACGAGACCACCGATGAAGAACAGCCTTGCCGCCATAGACCACTACATCCACGGCCAGCCCGTGGCCAACACCTCCGGCCGCACGCAGGACGTGTTCAACCCCGCCACCGGCACGCTGACCGGCCGCGCCGGCCTGGCCGACGTGGACCAGTTGAATGCCGCCGTGGCCGCCGCGCAGGCCGCCTTTCCGAAGTGGGCCGACACGCCGCCGATCCGCCGCGCGCGGGTGATGTTCAAGTTCCTGGAGCTGCTGAACCTGCACAAGGACGAACTGGCCCACCTGATCACCGCCGAGCACGGCAAGGTGTTCACCGACGCGCAGGGCGAGGTCAGCCGCGGCATCGACATCGTGGAATTCGCCTGCGGCATTCCGCAGCTGCTCAAGGGCGACTTCACCGAGCAGGTCTCCACCGGCATCGACAACTGGACCATCCGCCAGCCGCTGGGCGTGGTCGCCGGCATCACGCCCTTCAACTTCCCGGTGATGGTGCCGATGTGGATGTTCCCGGTGGCCATCGCCGCCGGCAACACCTTCGTGCTCAAGCCCAGCCCGACCGACCCGAGCCCCTCGCTGCGCATCGCCGAGCTGCTGAAGCAGGCCGGCCTGCCCGACGGCGTGTTCAACGTGGTGCAGGGCGACAAGGTGGCGGTGGACGCGCTGCTGACGCATCCCGACGTCAAGGCCGTGAGCTTCGTGGGCTCCACGCCCATCGCCAACTACATCTACGAGACCGGCGCCCACCACGGCAAGCGCGTGCAGGCCCTGGGCGGCGCCAAGAACCACATGGTGGTGATGCCCGACGCCGACATCGACCAGGCCGTGGACGCGCTGATCGGCGCCGGCTACGGCTCGGCCGGCGAGCGCTGCATGGCCATCAGCGTGGCGGTGCTGGTGGGCGACGTGGCCGACAAGCTCATTCCCAAGCTGGTCGAGCGCACGAAGACGCTCAAGGTGCTGGACGGCGAGAACCTCGACGCCGAGATGGGCCCGATCGTCACCAAGGCGGCCCACGAGCGCATCAGCGGCTACATCGCCCTGGGCGAGCAGGAAGGGGCCAAGCTGCTGGTGGACGGCCGCGGCTTCGACGGCAAGCAGGCCGGCGAGGGCTGCGACGGCGGCTTCTGGCTGGGCGGCACGCTGTTCGACCACGTCACGCCCGAGATGCGCATCTACAAGGAAGAGATCTTCGGCCCCGTGCTGGGCTGCGTGCGCGTGAAGGACCTGGCCGAGGCCGTCGACCTGATCAACGCCCACGAATTCGGCAACGGCGTGGCCTGCTTCACCCGCGACGGCAACGTGGCGCGCGAATTCGGCCGCCGCATCCAGGTGGGCATGGTCGGCATCAACGTGCCGATCCCGGTGCCCATGGCCTGGCAGGGCTTCGGCGGCTGGAAGCGTTCGCTCTTCGGCGACATGCATGCCTACGGCGAAGAGGGCGTGCGCTTCTACACCAAGCAGAAGTCGATCATGCAGCGCTGGCCGGAGAGCATCGGCAAGGGCGCGGAGTTCGTGATGCCCACCGCCAAGTAAGAAGGTCGGCGCAAAAGGCCTTGTGAAAGGCCGGCGGATGGCGGTGCTACCATGGTGTTACCCGATGGATGATGATTGGAGAACGCCATGAGCACCACCTCTTTGAAGCTGCCGGAAGAGCTCAAGCAGACGATCCAGCAGTTCGCCGAGCAGGATCAGGTCTCGGCGCATGCCTTCATGCTGCGGACATTGCAGGACGAAGTGCGGCGGCGGCAACAGCGCGCCGAGTTTCTGGCGGACGCTCTCGCCGCGGCAGCGGAGATCGACGCTGGCGGACCGGTCTACGCCGCAGAAGACGTCTTCGACTGGCTGCACGCGCGGATATGCGCCCATGGCACCGATGAGGTGGTGCCGGAGCCGGTCCCCGTGCGGGGCCGAGGCGCGAAGCCGAAGAAAAAGGCGGCATGAGCCGGCTCGAACTGAGCCTTCGGGCGCGCAAGGACTTGCAGCGGCTGGTGGACTTCCTCTTGCCGAACGACCCGGAAGCGGCAGCAGACACCGTCAATGTGATCCGTCAGGCCCTGACTGTTCTGACGCACCAGCCGCGCATCGGCCGCCCGGCGCAGGGCCGCTTGCGCGAACTGGTCATCCAGCGTGGCAACACCGGCTATGTCGCGCTGTACCGCGTCAGCATCGATCTGGCCGAGGTGGAAGTCCTCGCCATCCGCCATCAACGCGAATCCGGCTACCACCCGGGCGATCTGTAGCGCCCCACTCACCCCCTTTTTCGCCACCCGCACAAGGCCCGCTAGAGGCCCAGGAGACAACCCGTGAGCGACACCACCTTCGACTACATCGTCATCGGCGCCGGCACTGCCGGCGCGCTGATGGCCAACCGCCTGAGCGCCGAGCGCGGCCACCGCGTGCTGCTGCTGGAGGCCGGCCGCAAGGACGACTACCACTGGATCCACATCCCGGTCGGCTACCTCTACTGCATCGGCAACCCGCGCACCGACTGGCTCTACCAGACCGAGCCCGACGCCGGCCTCAACGGCCGCGTGCTGCGCTATCCGCGCGGCAAGACGCTGGGCGGCTCTTCCAGCATCAACGGCATGATCTACATGCGCGGCCAGGCGCGCGACTACGACGGCTGGGCGCAAATCACCGGCGACGACACCTGGCGCTGGGACAACGTCCTGCCCGCCTTCAGGCAGCACGAGGACCACTACCTGGGCGACCCCGGCCAGCCCGGCGCCACCGATCCCGACTTCGCCCGCTTCCACGGCCACGGCGGCGAATGGCGCGTGGAGAAGCAGCGCCTGCGCTGGGACATCCTCGACGCCTTCGCGCAGGCCGCGCAGGAGGCCGGCATTCCGCATTCCACCGACTTCAACCGCGGCAGCAACGAGGGCGTCGGCTACTTCCAGGTCAACCAGAAAGCCGGCTGGCGCTGGAACACGGCCAAGGCCTTCCTGCGGCCCACCTGCTTCGGCCGGCCCAACTTCGAGCTGTGGACCGGCGCGCAGGTGGCGCGGCTGCTGATCGAGGCCACGCCCGAGGGCGGGCGCCGCTGCACCGGCGCGCGCGTGTGGAACGGCCAGGAGATGGTGGACGTGCACGCCACGCGCGAGGTGATCCTGTGCGCCGGCGCCATCGGCTCGCCGCAGATCCTGCAGCTGTCGGGCATCGGCCCGGCCGACGTTCTCCACGCGCACGGCATCGAGGTGCAGGCCGACCTGCCCGGCGTGGGCGCCAACCTGCAGGACCACCTGCAGATCCGCGCCGTGTTCAAGATCAACGGCGCGCCGACGTTGAACGTGCTGGCGTCCAGCCTGGTGGGCAAGGCGCGCATCGGGCTGGAATACGTGCTGCGCCGCAGCGGCCCGATGAGCATGGCGCCCTCGCAGCTGGGCGCCTTCACCCGCAGCACGCCCGAGCGGCCCTGGCCCAACATCCAGTACCACGTGCAGCCCCTCTCGCTGGACGCCTTCGGCGATCCGCTGCACAGCTTTCCGGCCTTCACGGCCAGCGTGTGCAACCTGAATCCGACCAGCCGCGGCACGGTGCGGCTGAAGACGCCGCGCTTCGAGGATGCGCCGGCCATCGCCCCCAACTACCTCTCCACCGACGAGGACCGGCAGGTGGCGGCCGATTCGCTGCGCGTGACGCGCCGCATCGCCGCCCAGCCGGCGCTGGCCCGCTACCAGCCGCAGGAATGGAAGCCGGGACCGCAGTACGAGAGCGACGAGGACCTGGCCCGCCTGGCCGGCGACATCGCGACGACGATCTTCCACCCGGTGGGCACCGCGCGCATGGGCGCCGATGGCGATGCGGGCGCGGTACTGGACGCGCACCTGCGGGTGCGCGACGGCCGCGGCGGGCGCATCGCCGGCCTGCGCGTGGTGGACGCGAGCGCCATGCCCACCATCACCAGCGGCAACACCAACAGCCCGACGCTGATGATTGCGGAGAAGGCGGCCGGCTGGGTGCGCGAGGCGGCGCGGGGCTGAGCCAGCGGCCCTCGTTCGCTGAGGCGCCAGCCGCAGAACCGATGTCCGCCAAGCGCCGATGCGAAGCCCGCCACTGCAACTGCCACCCCGTCACGCCGCCCGCGCTGCCGCCTGCCCAGCCAGGTGCCCGCGGGTGAAGGCCTCCTCGAAGATCGAATAGCCCGACCAGTCCGCATGCGCGAAGTGCAGCAGCCCGGCTTGCACTGAGCCACCCGGCGCGAGCCGCGCCAGGCGCGCGCGCAGGCCCGGCGCGGGCACGGCCATGGCATGGCCGTAGCGCATGATGGCCAGCCGCGTCGCACGCTCGGCCAGGTCGGGATGCGGCACCGACAGCTCGGCCAGCAGTTCGTCGCGCCAAGCCTCCCAGGGCCGCTCGGCCAGCAGGCGGCGGCCGTCGCCGCCGTCGAATTCGCTCGGGCCCAGCGGGCGGTACCAGCTCAGGACCGTGGGCGCGGGCGTCGGGTCCAGTCGCTGGTGGCCCGCATCCACGTAGCCCAGGCCGCGCGTGCCGTAAACCACGTTGTCCCAGCTGGGCGCCGCGCCCGGCCGGTCACGCAGGGGCGAGGACAGGTGAAGGTTGGCCACCAGCCAGGGCGAATACGTCAGCCCGGCCGCGAGTTCGGTCAGGAAGGCCGGCGGCGATGCCACCACGCGCGCCGCGACGAAGGCCGGCAGCGCGACGATGCACTGCGCGGCCTGCCACCGCACCCGCTGCTGCGACGCGGCGTCCCAGGCATCGACGACCACGCCGTTGCGGGTGTCGGCGATGGCCAGCACCACCTGCCCGGTGTGCAGCCGGCCCGCGAGCGGCGCAGCCAGGCGGCGCGTGAGCCAGGCATTGCCCTCGGGCCAGGTCAGCACCGCCTCGCGCTCCGCGTCGAGGCCGTCGTCCGGCGCATGGAAGCCGTGGCGGCTGGCGAAGTAGTGCAGGCCCGCCCAGGCCGAGACCTGGGCCAGGCCCGCGCCGTAGTCGTCGCGGCAGCAGTAGCCGAGGTACCAGCGCAGGTGCGGATCATGAAGGGCCTCGGCATCCAGCCAGGCGGCGAAGCTGGGGCGGTCCAGGTCGGCCAGCAGCGCCGACGGGGCGGCGCGCAGCGTCGGGATGGCGAAATGCGCGGCGCGGCGAAGCGCCTCGACCTTCTGCGCGAAGCGCCGGTACTGCGCCAGCGTGCCCGCCCCGACGCCGTGCAGCGGCAGCAGCCCCTCCTGCCATTCGCCCTGGAAGAAGAGCCGCTCCTGCGGGCTGTGGCACAGGTGGCGCTCGTCGTAGACCCAGCGGCCGGCTTCGCGGCGGCGCAGGCCAAGTTCTTCCAGCAACTCCTGCACCTCGCGCGCATCGTCGCCGGGCACCGGCAGGTAGTGCGCGCCCAGCGGGCAGGCCAGGCCGCCGACCTGGCCGCCGCGGGCGTTGCCGCCGGCCTCGTCCTCCAGTTCGAGCAGGGCGAAGTCGTCGATGCCGGCCTGGCGCAAGGCGCGTGCCGCCGCCAGCCCGGCGACGCCGCCGCCGGTAATCAGTACGCGGGTGCGACGCTCCTTCGCCACCGGCTGCGAGGCCCAGCGGCCGTCACGCAGAGCATGGCCGCGTGCCATGTCGATGCCGGCGAAGCCGCCCTCCAGGCCGGGCGCCTCGCGACCGCAGCCCGCCAGCCAAGCCGGCAGCGCGACCGCGGCTGCCCCCGCGGCAGAGGCCCCGACGAAGCGCCGGCGGCTGCCGCTCAATGGCCGCTGACCTTGCCCCATTCCTGCTCGTAGGTATGCACCAGCACCTGGTTCGACAGCCGGTTCACCTCCGCCGGCACGCGCGCCATGTCCCGCGGAAAGTCGAACAGCAGCGGCAGCGTGTCCGGCGACAGAAAGCGCAGGCCCTCCGGCAGCGCCGTCGGCATGCGCCAGGGCCGCCGGCTGGCGATCACGAAGCCCCATTCGCCGAAGCTGGGCACGTGCGCGTGGTAGGGCATGGCCGTGAGGCCGGCGGCCTCGATGGTCTGCACCACCGTCCAGAAGCTGCGCCGCGCCACCAGCGGCGAGGTGGTCTGCACCACCGCATAGCCGCTGGCCGCGAGGCGCTGCGACAGCAGGGCATAGAAGCTCTGCGTGTAGAGCTTGCCGATGGCGAAGTTGGTGGGGTCGGGAAAGTCCACCACGATCACGTCGTAGAAGCCGTCGTCGCCCGCCGGCGGCGGCTGCTGGAGCCACTGGAAGGCATCGGTGTTGACGATGCGCAGCTTCGGCGAGCGCAGCGACTGGCCGTTGAGCGCCGCCAGTTGCGCATGGTCGCGGAACAGCGCGGTCATGTTCGGGTCCAGCTCGACCAGCGTGACCTGCTCGACCGACGGGTACTTGAGGATCTCGCGCACCGCCATGCCGTCGCCGCCGCCGAGAACAGCCACGCGCCGCGGCGCGCCGTGGGCAGCCATGGCGGGATGCACCAGCGCCTCGTGGTAGCGGTACTCGTCGCGCTCGGCGAACTGCAGGTTGCCGTTGAGGAAGAGCCGGTGCCCTGCATTGCCGCGCGTGACCACGATGCGCTGGTAGGGCGAGCTGGCCGCGAAGACGATGTTCTCCTGGTAGAGCCGGTCTTCCGCCAGACTGTTGATGCGCTCCGCCAGAACGAAGGCCACGGCCAGCGCGGCCAGCGTCAGCACGCAGGCGGCGGCATGCGCGCCGAAGCGCCGCAGCTCGTGCCGGAACAGCCACAGCGCCCACACGCCCACCGCGGCGTTCATCAGCCCGAAGAGCAGCCCCGTGCGCACCATGCCCAGCTGCGGCACCAGCACCAGCGGAAAGGCCACCGACACGGCGAGCGCGCCCAGGTAGTCGAAGGTGAGCACCTGCGAGACCAGGTCCTTGAGCTGGATGTCGCGCCGCAGGATGCGCATGACCAGCGGAATCTCCAGCCCCACCAGCGTGCCCACCGCCAGCACGCCGCCGTACAGCAGCAGGCGGAAGGCGCCGGGCACGTAGGCATTGGCCAGGAAGAGCATCGCCGGCAGGCAGCCGCCCACCAGCGCCACCAGCAGCTCGATGCGCAGGAAATGCGCGGGCAACTGCCGCTCGAAGTAGCGCGACAGCCAGGAGCCCACGCCCATCGCGAACAGGTAGACGCCGATGACGGTAGAGAACTGCAGCACCGAGTCGCCCAGCACGTACGAACTGAGCGCCGCCGCGCTGAGTTCGTACACCAGCCCGCAGGCCGCCACCACGAAGACGCTGGCCAGCAGCGACACCGCCACCGGGGACGGCGCGCGCGCTTCGATCGCGGTGGTGCTCAATGGATCGCTGCAGCCACGATGATGGAGATGCCCAAGCACATGGCCGCGACGACCAGCGCCAGCGCCCGGTTCTGCTTCTCGACGATCTCGGCCCACAGGTCGTAGGGCGTGATCTTGTCGATGATGACGAAGGCCACCCAGAACACGACGATGCCGATCAGGGCATACAGCAGGGTGCCCGCGATGGACACGGGATGGAGCCAGTCGAATTTCGCCATGCGTCTCTCCTCGAAGGTGTGATGGTGGAGGCGTCGCCTACTTGTGGCCGCCGCCGCTGGAATAGCCGCCGTAGGAGCCGCCCGAGCTGCGCCAGCCGCTGCCGGACGAACCACTCGGGCCGCTGCAGGTCGACAGCAGCACCAGCAGCAGGATGACGAGCAGCACGACCACGACCACCGTCACGCAGCCGACGCGCGAGGCCGCGCTGAACGGCGCCGCGTCGGCGCGCTTGAACTGGTCCTGGCGCGCCTCGAGCCCGAAGGCCCGGGCCACGGCAGCGCCATCCAGGCGCTTGCCGAGCGACCAGGTCAGCTCCTTGTCCGCCCGCTCCAGCGACAGCACCGCGCCGTTGGGCCCGGCGAAGTCGCGGTTGCCGGTGCGCTGGCCGCGCTCGACGCGCCAGTAGAACTCGCCGGCCACGTAGGTGGTCTCGGCGTCGTAGCTGTACTGCTGCCGGTAGGTGGTGCCCAGGTAGCGCGCGCTGGCGAAGCCGCTGGACACCGTCGGCGCGCCGGTGGTCGGCCGCACCAGGCTCCAGCCGTCCTCGGCATCGACCAGGAAGCAGAAGCCCTTCTGCCGGTTGTAGAGCAGGTATTCGCTCCAGCCGAACTGCTCGTCGTCACCGGGCGAGCGGCCCACGCGGTGCTGGAAGCCCACCACCTGCCAGTCGGTCCCTTCCAGCCGGCCCACCCGGCCGAGCGCGATCAGCGGCCGCACCGGCTCGTCCTGCACCGCGTACTTCAGTTCGGCGCCGATGCCGGCGCTCAGGTCGATCAGGCTCCTGCAACTGCCGCAGGTGACGCTCTTGCTGACCTCCAGCTGCACCGTCACCGGCGCGCCGCAATGCGGGCAGTTGAAGGCGCGGCCCTGCTCCTGCCTGCCCGAATCGCTGCGCAGGCCGGTCAGCTGCAGGTCGTCCAGCGCCACCTGCCGGCCCAGCCAGGCCGAGGGTGGCGTGCTGTCGTAGTCGAGGCTGAGCACCTCGCCCTCGTGATTGCGCAGTTCGACCACGCGGAAGGCGCGGCCCGGCTCGGGCAGCCGCGGCAGCTCGCCCTGGGCCGACAGCAGCGCGGCCTCGGTGTTCGACGCGACGGTGTACGAGCGGCCCGCGACGGCGGTGGTCATGCCCACGCGCAGCGCGTCGGCCGGCGGCGCGCCCTGGGGCAGCGCCAGCGGCTGCGAGAACACGTACTGGCCGTTGTCCTCGCTCAGCGTGCCCAGGCGCCCACCGTCCAGCTGGGCGATCCATTCCGTCCAGCGGCCGCCGTCGGTGCCGTACTGCAGCCGGCCGACCAGCGTGAAGGGCTGCTGCCCGAAGCGGCCGGCGGCTGCGAGCTGCAGCGGGCTGAAGTCCTCGAACAGCTCGGCCATCTTGCCGATGCGCGCCAGCTGCTCGCCCTGGCGCACCACCGCGCTGCGGCAATAGCTGCAGACGGCGTGGGTGGACTGCGCCGAATGGAATTCGACCGGCGCGCCGCACCCCGGGCATGGCGCGCGGTAATGGCGCTGGATGCCGCCCGGCTCAGCCATGGCGCAAGCGTGCGGCGCGGATCACGTCAGCTTTTTCAGCAGCTCGGTCTTCTTGGCGTCGAACTCTTCCTGGGTCAGGATGCCCTTGGTCTTGAGTTCGGCCAGTTTCTCGAGGGTGGACATCACCTCGGCGGGGCTCACGGTGGGTGCCGCGGCGGCGGGCGCGGCCGCTGGCTGCGGCGGCTGCTGCAGCCCCTGCCCCAGCGTGTTCGCCATCACCTGGCCCAGCGCCACGCCGGCGCCCAGCCCCATCGCATCGCCTGCCACGCCGCTGCCCTGGCCGCTGTTCTCGGCAAACACCGGGATCGCCTGGCCCGTCTGGTACTGCATGAACTTGCCCATGTCGTTGCCGACCATGCCCATGCCGATCTTTTGGTCCAGCACCTTCTGCAGCTCTTCGGGCAGCGACAGGTTCTGCAGCGTCAGCGCTTCCAGCTTCAGGCCGAGGCGGGTGAACTCGGGCGCCAGCTGGGCGGCCAGCGCCTGGGCGAAGCGGATCTGGTTGGCCGCCAGGTCCAGGAAGGGCACGCCGCTGCCCGCGATGGCGTCGCTGATGCTCTGCAGCACCAGCCCGCGCAACTGGCCGTCGAGGTCGCCTACGGTGTAGCGCTCGCGCGTGCCGGAGATTTCGGTGTGGAACAGCTTCGGATCGGCCACCCGGTAGCTGTAGTTGCCGAAGGCCCGCAGCCGCACTGCTCCGAAGTCCTTGTCGCGGATGGTGATGGGCTGCGGCGTGCCCCACTTCTGGTCCACCTGCTGGCGGGTGCTGAAGAAGTAGACGTCGCTCTTGAAGGGCGACTCGAAGAGCTTGTCCCAGTTGCGCAGGTAGGTCAGCACCGGCAGCGTCTGGGTCGTCAGCCTGTACATGCCGGGGCCGAAGACGTCGGCCACGGTGCCCTCGTTGACGAACACCGCCATCTGCGACTCGCGCACGGTGAGCGAGGCGCCGTTCTGGATCTCCAGCCCCGCCATCGGGAAGCGCCAGGCCAGCGTGCCGTCACCGTCCTCCGTCCACTGGATGACGTCGATGAACTGCTTCTTGATGAAATCCATCAGGGCCATGGCGCGACTCCTTGCATGCGTGATGAGGAACCACCGATGGTGCCATAGCCCGGCGACACCGCCTCGTGCCGGAACGGACGGTACGCCTGGAGGAACGAGTCCGCACGAGGCCCCGGCCTACAATCGGCGCCCCCTTTCCCAGTGAACCAGGCAGCGGCGTCGCCACGGAGACCGCCGCATGCGTCGAGGAGCAGCGTTCCCATGTCCGAGTCCCAACCCCTGAGCGCCGAAGACAAGCGCGCGGAACTTCGCCGCGCCGCACTCGAATACCACGAGCATCCGGTGCCGGGCAAGCTGGCGATCAGCGCCACCAAGCAGATGACGAACCAGCGCGACCTGTCGCTGGCCTACTCGCCCGGCGTCGCCGCGCCCTGCGAGGAGATCGTCAAGGACCCGGCCGCGGCCTTCCGCTACACCTCGCGCGGCAACCTGGTGGCCGTCATCTCCAACGGCACCGCCGTGCTGGGCCTGGGCGACATCGGCCCGCTCGCCTCCAAGCCGGTGATGGAGGGCAAGGCCGTCCTGTTCAAGAAATTCGCCGGCGTCGACGTCTTCGACATCGAGATCGACGAGAAGGACCCCGTCAAGCTGGTCGAGGTGATCGCCGCGCTCGAGCCCACCTTCGGCGCCATCAACCTCGAGGACATCAAGGCCCCCGACTGCTTCTACGTCGAGCGCGAGCTGCGCAAGCGCATGAAGATCCCGGTCTTCCACGACGACCAGCACGGCACCGCCATCACGGTGGCGGCCGCCATGCTCAACGGACTGAAGGTCGCCAACAAGGACATCGGCCAGGTCAAGCTGGTGGCCTCCGGTGCCGGCGCGGCCGCCCTGGCCTGCCTGAACCTGCTGCTCAAGGTCGGCCTCAAACGCGAGAACGTGTTCGTCACCGACCTGGCCGGCGTGGTCTACGAAGGCCGCACCGAGCTGATGGACGAGGACAAGGCCCAGTTCGCCCAGAAGACCGAGGCCCGCACGCTGGGCGAAGTCATGGAAGGCGCCGACGTCTTCCTGGGCCTGTCGGCGGGCAACGTGCTCAAGCCCGAGATGGTGGCCAAGATGGCCGTCCGGCCGGTGATCTTCGCCCTGGCCAACCCCAATCCGGAAATCCTGCCGGAGCTGGCCCACTCGGTGCGTGGCGACGTCATCATGGCCACCGGCCGCACCGACTACCCGAACCAGGTCAACAACGTCCTGTGCTTCCCGTACATCTTCCGCGGTGCCCTGGACTGCGGCGCGACCACCATCACCGACGAGATGGAGATCGCGGCGGTGCATGCCATCGCCGACCTGGCGCAGGCCGAGCAGAGCGAGCGCGTGGCCGCGGCCTACGTGGGCGAGAAGCTCAGCTTCGGCCCCGAATACCTGATCCCCAAGCCCTTCGACCCGCGCCTGATGATGAAGATCGCGCCGGCCGTGGCCAAGGCGGCGGAAGAATGCGGCGTGGCCGCCCGCCCCATCAAGGACATGGACGCCTACCGCGACAAGCTGGAAAGCTTCGTCTACGCCTCCGGCACCACCATGAAGCCCATCTTCGACGCCGCCAAGCGCGCCGCCAAGAAGCGCGTGGCCTATGCCGAGGGTGAGGAGGAACGCGTGCTGCGCGCCGCCCAGATCGTGGTGGACGAAGGCATTGCGCGCCCGACGCTGATCGGCCGCCCGGCCATCATGGCCCAGCGCATCGAGAAATTCGGCCTGCGCCTGCAGGAAGGCCGCGACTACGACGTCGTCAACGTCGAATGGGACGAGCGCTACCGCGACTTCTGGCAGACCTACCACCGCATGACCGAGCGCAAGGGCGTGACGGTG
Source organism: Pseudacidovorax intermedius (assembly GCF_001476815.1). Lineage (GTDB taxonomy): Bacteria > Pseudomonadota > Gammaproteobacteria > Burkholderiales > Burkholderiaceae_C > Xenophilus > Xenophilus intermedius_A. The sequence goes on from NZ_LDSL01000029.1 coordinate 30,896, forward strand.
CAGGTGGCCAAGATCGAGATGCGCCGCCGCCTGGCGCTGATCGGCGCGATGCTGCTGCACAAGGGCCACGTCGACGGCATGATCTGCGGCACCTGGGGCACCACCCATGCCCACCTGCCCTACATCGACAACGTGATCGGCAAGCGCAGCGGCGCCTCCATCTATGCGGGCATGAATGCGCTGCTGCTGCCCGAGCGGCAGGTCTTCCTGGTCGACACCCACGTCAACTACGACCCGACCGCCGAGGAACTGGCCGAGATCACCATCATGGCCGCCGAGGAAATGATGCGCTTCGGCCTCAAGCCCAAGGCCGCCCTGCTGTCGCATTCCAACTTCGGCACCAGCGCGCACCCCAGTGCGCTCAAGATGCGCCAGACGCTGGCGCTGCTGCGCGAGCAGGCGCCCTGGCTGGAAGTGGATGGCGAAATGCACGGCGACGTGGCCCTGGACGGCCGCCAGCGCATGAGCGTGATGCCGCACAGCGCGCTGGCCGGCGACGCCAACCTGCTGGTGTTTCCCAACATCGACGCCGCCAACATCTCCTACAACCTGCTCAAGACGGCGGCCGGCGGCAACATCGCCATCGGCCCGGTGCTGCTGGGCGCCGCAAAGCCGGTGCACATCCTCACCGCCAGCGCCACGGTGCGCCGCATCGTCAACATGACGGCGCTGACGGTGGCGGACGCGAACGCCGACCGCTGAACGTTCGCGCCGCGGGGCGCGGCACATCGCCACGCCCGCCCCGCCACATCGAACTGCACCACCTCGGTGCAAACCCGCACGAAATGCCAACTTTTCGGCCTTGTGCGGGACTTTCCCATTGCCCAATCCTTGGGCATTCGCTTGCTATTTGAGCAGCAGTGGGGCACACTGGCGGGCTTGAATTTGCGGGTTAACCCGTAAATCGCAGTCCCGTTCTTTAGCTTTCCGGTGCCTCATGGCGGTTTTCGCCTCGATTTCTTCCCCGGTTTCCAAGTTCACGCGCGTCGGCGTTCTTGCGGCAGCCATCTGGGGTGGATTGGCGGGGATCCCCGCCTCTTTCGCCCGGGAGACCACGGACCGGGGCGCTTCGATTGCACTGGCGGAACTGCCTCCCCAGGGCCAGCAAACCTACCGATCCATCCTGCAAGGCGGTCCCTTCCCTCACGAGAAGGACGGCACGGTCTTCGGCAACCGCGAGCGGCTTCTGCCCCGCGAGCCGCGTGGCTTCTACCGCGAATACACGGTCAGGACGCCCGGCGCCAGCAACCGCGGTGCACGGCGGATCGTCTGCGGCGGCGAGCAGCCCAGCCGCCCCGAGGCATGCTGGTACACGGCCGACCATTACGCCAGTTTCAGAAGGATCGTGCCCTGATGCGCACGGCATGGATTGACGCACCCACGCGTCCGGAACCAGTCTTGACCAACATGGAAAGAACAGCGGAGATGAATCAGCAGCCTCTCAAGGGCGTGCGGCCGAACATCGTGCAGTCGATTCGCGCCTTTCGCGTCGCGGACCTGCAGCAGGCCGCGCAGGAAGCGGGCCACCACTTCCTCTATGCCAACCTGGCCCAGGCCCAGAGCAAGCAGGACGTGCTGGACCTGATCGCCCAGCAGTTCACCTTTCCGGCGCATTTCGGCAAGAACTTCGACGCGCTGTACGACTGCATGACCGACCCCTTGCACAAGTCGGGCCCGCAGCCGGGCTTCGTCGTCGTGCTGGAGCAGATTCCGGCCCATGCCAAGTTCGACAAGGAAGCGCGCGAGCAACTGCTCGACATCTTCCGGGACGCCGCGGACTACTGGGGGGACCGAAAAGTGCCCTTCCGGTGTTTCTATTCTTTTCTGTAGCCCGTTCTGCACAATCCGGCCAAGCAGAACGGGCCAGCGAGGCCCCGGTGACGACGAGCGCCACCGCCGTCGACGGCATCGACCTGAGCGGCGACGAGAAGATGCCCACCGACAAGCTGGTGGACGTCACGCCCCAGGCGCTGCGCATGAGCAGCCCCTTCAACAGCAGCTACTGGTTGTCGGCGGCCTGAGCGCCGCCCACACAGCATCGGCGCCGCGCCCGCCGCGGGCAGCGCCATGAAAAAGAAACCCGCCGATGGCGGGTTTCTTTTTGCCTCGGCGGCCCGTGGGGGTGCGCTGCTTTGGATCGGGAGTAACGCGCGCGCTCCCGCCGAAAGCACCGCTGTCAGGGCGATCTCGCCCCTGCCGCGGCACATGCCGTCAGTCGGCGGCCCTCGCCGGCACCGCCTGCGCCAGCGCCACGTATTCCGCCACCGGCACCTCCTCGGCACGGCGCTGCACGTCGAAGCTGCCGCCGGCGCCCTGCTCGTCCAGCCAGCGGCCCAGCGTGTGGCGCAGCAGCTTGCGGCGCTGGCTGAAGGCCAGCTGCACGATGCGCTCCAGCTGCTTCGGATCCACCGCCGCCGGCGCCGCGCGCGGCACCATGCGGACCACGGCGCTGTCCACCCGCGGCGGCGGGTCGAAGCTCTCGGGCGGCACGAAGAGCACGTTCTCCATCGCGTAGCGCCACTGCAGCATGACCGACAGGCGGCCGTAGTCCGAGGTGGCGGGCGCGGCCACCATGCGGTCGATCACTTCCTTCTGCAGCATGAAGTGCTGGTCGACGATGCGCTCGGCAAAACCCAGCAGGTGGAACAGGATGGGCGTGGAGATGTTGTAGGGCAGGTTGCCCACCACGCGCAGCGGCTGGCCGGCCACATCGGCCAGGGCGCCGAAGTCGACGCGCAGCACGTCGGACTCCACCACCTGCAGCTGCGGATGGCTGCGCAGCCGCGCCGCCAGGTCGCGGTCCAGCTCGACCACGGTGAGCCGGCCCAGCCGCTCGACCAGGGGCTGGGTGAGGGCGGCCAGGCCCGGTCCGATCTCGACCATGGCGTCGGACGGCCGCGGCGCGATCTCGCGCACGATGCCGTCGATGATGGCGTCGTCGGTCAGGAAATGCTGGCCGAAGCGCTTGCGCGGGGCGTGCGTCTTCATGCGCGCGGGGCGGCCAGCGGCCGGCAACGGCGCCCGAGGCGGCGGGAAGCGGGAACGCGGCTCACGACGTCGGCGGCTCCCGCATTTCCACATAGGCCCTCTGGCGCACTTCCTGCGCCCAGGCTTCGTAGGCGTCTTCCATCTTGCGGTCGCGCAGGATGTTGCGGGCCGCCTCGCGCAGCTCGGCCGGGTTCAGCTTGGCATCGCGCCGGCCCTCGACCTGGATCAGGTGCACGCCGAAGCGGGTGATCACCGGGTCGCTGATCTGGCCCGGCTGCAGGCGGCTCATGGCCTCTTCGAACTCGGGCACGAACTGGCCGGGCGTGGACCAGCCCAGTTCCCCGCCCTGGCGGGCGCTCACCGTGTCCTGCGAGTTGTCGCGGGCCAGGGTGGCGAAGTCGGCCGTGCCGGCCTGCACGCGGCGCTTGTAGTCGGCCAGCTGGGCGGCGACCTGCTCGGGCGTGCGCGTGCCGTCGGGACGGATGAGGATGTGGCGCACCTGCGTCTGGGTGACCACGGCATCGGGCGAGGCCGCGCTCTGCTTGGCCAGCACCTTCAGCACGTGGAAGCCGGCACCGGAGCGCACCGGCCCGACGATGCTGCCCACCGGTGCCGTCTGCGTGGATTCGACGAACAGCGGCGGATAGCGGTCGGCCGGGCGCAGGCCCAGCACGCCGCCGGTGGCCCGGGCGTCGGGCGCGTCGGACAGCTGGGTGGCCAGCTGGGAAAAGTCCTCGCCGGCGCGGGCGCGGCGGGCGATGTCCTCGGCGCGCTTCTGGGCGTCGGCCACCTGGGCGGGCGTGGCGCGCTCGGGCACCACCACCAGCACCTGGGCCAGGTTGATGTCGGGCACGGCCGTGCTGGCGGCGGCGCGCTGCTCGCGCAGGAACTGGTCGATCTCGTCGTCGCTGACCTTCACCCGGCCTTCGAGTTCGCGCTCGCGCAGGCGGGTCAGCAGCAACTGGTCGCGCAGGTTGTTGCGGAATTCCTCGCGCGACAGGCCGGCCTCGGCCACGCGGCGGCGCAGCTCGGTCAGGCTGACCTGGTTCTGGCGCGCCACGACTTCCTCGGCCTGGTCGATGGCGATGGTGTCGATGCGGATGTTCAGCTCCTTGGCCAGCTGCAGCTGGGCCCGCTCGGAGATGATCTGCTCGAGCACCTGGCGGTTGAGCTGGTCGCGCGGGATGCGTTCGGCCTCGGGCCCGGCCTCGCGCAGGATGCGCTCCACGCGCTTCTGCACCTGGGTGTTGGTGATCGGCTCTGAATTGACCAGCGCGACGATGTATTCGGCGGCGCGCTGGCCGGTGGCCTGGCTGCCGGCCGAAGCGGCGGGCGGCAGCGTGGTGGTGGCCGGGCCGGCACGCATGATGTCGGTGATGCCGCGGCGGGCGGGCGCGGCCTGCGGCGCGGCAGCCGTGCCGCTGCGGCCCTGGGCCTGACGGGCACCGGCGCCGTTCTGCTGGGCCTGCACGGCCGGGGCGGCCAGCAGGGCCGCGCACGACAGGGCAAAGACGGAAAGCGGGAATCTCATGGCCTGGGCCTCCTGGATCAAGCGCCGCGCCGGAACCGGCGGGCGGATGCGGGCTGGGTCACGCCGCAGAGGCGGGCGTGGTCCTGCTCACTCATAGTTGCTGAAGCGGCTCGGCGCGAGCGTGGGCTCGCGCAGCGAGCGGTAGCGCGGCACGTTGGTTTGAAGCGTGCGCATCGGGCTGGTTCCGATGCTGGTGAAGCCCATGAACTCGATCTGGAACATGATGCGCTTGGTGGCCGTGGCGACGCCGGTGCTCACCTTCTCCAGCACCACGCGGCCGATGTAGCAGCAGCCGTCGTATTCGACGCCCATGACGGCGTCGGTCACCACCTTGTCGCGCAGGCTGTAGTTGACGCGGCCGACGGCATACCAGCGTCCGCCGCCCAGGCCACCGCCGGCCTTGGGCGTGCCCTTGTCGCCCCACAGGTCGTTCAGCGGCCACTGCCAACCCAGGTCGATGGACTCGTAGCCGGCGTTGTTGGTGGAGATGCGGTCGTCCTGGTAACGGTAGGCGGCGCTGAGCGTGCGGTACGGGCCCGGCGTGTAGCGCGCGGTGATGGCGCGGCGCTCGGACTTGTCGCGCTGCGGGTTGTACTGCACCGCGCCCTCGACGCTCCACTGCGGGTTGATATTGACCTGCGCGCCGGTGACGATGTCCGAGGCGCGGTCGGTGGAAGGCGTGCCGCCGGGCAGCGTCACCAGCTGGTCGGAGAAGCGCCAGCGCTGCGCGATGCCGATGCGGCCGCGCTCGAAGCCGTTGTCGGGATCGATCAGCCGCGAGGTCAGGCCCACGGTGGCGGCGCGCGTGGACGAGATGCGGTCGTTGCCGGTGAACTCGTTCTCGGTGAACAGCGACGCCAGGCTCAGGTCGCTCTTGGCGGTGTCGTACACCGGCAGGCGGCTCTGGTCGCGGTAGGGCGTGTCGACGACGAAGAGGCGCGGCTCCAGCGTCTGGGTGTACGAATTGCCGAACAGGCGGGTCTCGCGCTCGAAGGTCATGCCGCTGTCCACGCTGAACGTGGGCACGGTGCGGTTGGCCGAGGTGGCGCCGTTGGACAGCGGGCCGTCGAAGCTGTAGCTGGTGCCCGACAGCGTGAGCTTGGGCGTGACGTAGTAGCCCGGCCGCACGAAGGGCCGCGACAGCTGCACCTGCGAGAACAGCCGGTCGGCATTGGGCTGGCCCTGCTCGGCGGCGTTGGCGCGGAAGCGCGTCAGCTCGTTGTTGAAGCTGAAGTCGAAGCCGTTCCAGTCGTACAGCGCGTAGTTGGCGGTGAGCTGCGGCAACCGGTCGTAGGCCGGCAGGATGGGCGCCGGCGCATAGGTGAGCGTCTGCCACTTCTGCGCGAACAGCCGGCCGCTCCAGTCACCCTTGGTCCAGTTGAGCGAGCCGTCGGCCGAGAGCTGGCGCGAGGTGAGCGAGGGCGTGCGGGTGAAGTCGCGCCAGTAGTCGTCGTCGCTCACCCGGTCGATGGCGACACTGCCGCTGAGCGTGTCGGTGCCCAGCGTGCCGGCGTCGAAGTTCTGGCGGTGGCGCAGCCACAGGCCCCAGCGGTCGCGGCTGCGCAGGCGGTCGTCGGGCATGACGTCCAGCCGCACTTCGCCGCTGTAGTCCTTCTCGAGGTAGCGGAATTCGTTGGCCACGTTGACGCCGCGCTTGCTCATCACGGTGGGCGTGAAGGTGGCGTCGCGGTTGGGCGCGATGTTCCAGTAGTAGGGCAGCGTCAGCTCGAGGCCGTTGACGTTGTCCACGCCCACCACCGGCGGCAGCAGGCCGCTCTTGCGCTGGTCGTTGAGCGGAAAGCTCACGCTCGGCAGCGCCGGCGAGCTCAGGCCCATGAAGTGCAGCTGCACGTTCTCGGCCACGCCCACGCCTTCGCCGCTGTCGGTGCGCAGGCGTTCCGCACTCAGGTACCACGCCGGCTTCCAGCCGGGCTGGTCGTCCTCGCGGCGGCAGGTGGTGTAGGTGGCGCGGCGCGCGACGGTGCGGTC
>NZ_LDSL01000290.1 GCF_001476815.1 Pseudacidovorax intermedius
GGCGCGCACGGCGGTGGGGTGGCCCAGGTGGCTGGTGGTGCGCGGCGGTGCGTCCTTGTTGACGTTGGCGGAGAGTGCCGTGCGGGAGGAAGTGGCGTGGTTCCCGGATGGGTCTTTGGCTTGGCCTGTGAAGCTGGGGCGCCGGCCTCGGGCCGGGCGCGTGTCAGAGATCCTGCAGGGCGCGCATCGAGTGCCGGGTGCGCAGCTGGGCGACGCCGCAAGGGTAGTGGAGCAACGGGCGCAGCCAGCTGCGCCAGTTGCTCCACTACCATTGCGGCGTCGCCCAGCTGCGCACCCGGCAGATGATGCGCGACCTGCAGGATCTGTGAAGCGCGCCCGGCCCGTGGCCGGCGCTCCAGCTTCCCAGGCCAAGCCGAAGGCCCATCCGTGAACACCGCCACTTCCTCCCGCACGGCACTGTCCGTCAACGTCAACAAGGTCGCGCTGCTGCGCAACACCCGCCACCTGGGCATCCCCAGCGTCGTGCGCGCCTGCCTGCAGGCACAGCGTGGCGGCGCGCACGGCATCACCGTGCATCCGCGGCCCGATGCCCGCCACATCCGCACGGGCGACGTGCACGAACTGCATGCGCTGCTGAAGCAGGACTGGCCGGGCGTGGAGTTCAACATCGAAGGCAACCCCTTCCACAACCTGATGGACTTCGTGCGCGAACTGCGCCCGCACCAGGCCACCTTCGTGCCCGACAGCGAAGACCAGTTCACCAGCGACCAAGGCTGGACTTCTCCGCAGGACGCCGAGCACCTGCGCCAGCTGATCGCCGAAGCCAAGGCGCCGGGTGTGCGCGTCAGCCTGTTCATGGACCCGGCCCACGAGATGATGGCCGACGTCTGAGCCGGCGGCGGCGACCGGGACGAGAACTACACCGAAGGATAAGCCGCCGCG
>NZ_LDSL01000291.1 GCF_001476815.1 Pseudacidovorax intermedius
GTTAAGTGGCCCTGGGTGCACTCCCACAGCCCGGTCGTGATGCGGGCGTCGTCCCACACGGTGGCGGACGCCTCGGTCTGGCCCGCGGTCAGCGCGGTCGGTTTCGGCGCGTGGGCGCCGAGGTCGAGGGCGTCGGTGCCGTGCGAGGCGCGGGTGCGGACGGTGGTGGTGGTCATGCGTGATGCTCCTATGGGGTGAGGGGGTCAGTGCCGGCCGGTGACGACGTCGGCGATGTGCGCGATGGGCGAGGTCTGCGGGCGGCACTGACCCCCTCACCCCATAGGAGCATCACGCATGACCACCACCACCGTCCGCACCCGCGCCGCGCACGGCACCGACGCCCTCGACCTCGGCGCCCACGCGCCGAAACCGACCGCGCTGACCGCGGGCCAGACCGAGGCGTCCGCCACCGTGTGGGACGACGCCCGCATCACGACCGGGCTGTGGGAGTGCACCCCGGGCGACTTCACCGCGGAGCGCGTCGGCTACACCGAGATCTGCACGATCCTCTCGGGCCGCGTGACCGTCGAGGTCGCCGGCGAGGAGCCCGAGGAGTTCGGGCCCGGCGACGTGATGGTCATGCCCTCGGGCTGGGTCGGCGTCTGGCGCGTGCACGAGCCGCTGCGCAAGCACTTCACCACGATCGCGGACTGACCGCGTGACGACGAGAGCGGGTCGCCCGTCGGCGATCGTGGTGGGGGCGGGCGCCTGGGGGCTCCCCGCCGCACTCGGACTGCAGGATCGCGGGTGGAATGTCACCCTGATCGAGCGCTTCGCGCCGGGCGGCCCCGAGGCGTCGAACGGCGGCAGCACGCGGCTGTGGCGCCTGGCAGACACGCAGCCGTGGCGGGCGCGCTCGCTGCGCGGCACGCTCGACGCGATGGAGCGCCTCGGCGACCGGCTCGGTGAGGCCGTCCACCGC
>NZ_LDSL01000292.1 GCF_001476815.1 Pseudacidovorax intermedius
GTGTAGAGCTTCTCGATCTCCACCGACCCTTCGGGGATGTTCACGCCCTCCGCCGGGAAGGTGGAGCGGTCGGCGTCGTACACGCCCACGGTGAAGTTCTCGGAGCCGATCATGTCGTAGTTCAGGTACGACGAGATGCGGTCCCATTCCGCGGGGTCGTTCGCGACGAGGTCGTTGACGTACGCGGTCGAGCCCAGCAGGCCGATCTCCTCGGCGCCCCACAGGGCCAGGCGGATCCGCTTGTCGTTCGGAACCTCGGATGCCGCGATCTTCTCCGCGAGAGCGAGGACGGCCGCGGAGCCCGAACCGTTGTCGTTCACCCCGGGTCCCTCGGCGACGCCGTCGAGGTGCGCGCCGATGACGACGGTGTCGTCGGGGTCGCCCGCGACGCTGTCGGCGATGATGTTGAAGGACTGGCCGACGAGGAACTGCTTCTCGATGACCGCGGTTCCCTCGACGGGAGCGTCGACGGGCGCCGCGGTGACGAGCGCGGCGAGGGCGTCGCCACTGGCCTGCGGGAGCGTGGCGGCGGGGGAGTCCTCTTCGTTGCGCGGGCCCGAGCCCACGAGACCGT
>NZ_LDSL01000293.1 GCF_001476815.1 Pseudacidovorax intermedius
GTCCTGAGCCCCCTGACGACCCTCGCCCCCGCCGCGATCATGATCGCGCTCGGCCTGCTCGGCGCGGCCGTCTCGCTGCGCACCGTCACCTCGTCCGACCCCCTCACCGCACTCGGGAGCACTCGATGATCCTTCTCGACGACGTCACCCTCACCTACCCCGACGGAGACACCCGCGTCACCGCCGTCGATCGCGCCACGGTCGAAGGCCGGCCGGGAGTGGTCACCGGCATCACCGGCCCCTCGGGTTCGGGCAAGTCGAGCCTGCTGGCGCTCGCGGCGACCCTGATCCGCCCGGACTCCGGCCGGGTGATCGTCGACGGGGTGGACGCCACCGGTCTGAGTGCGGCGGAACGAACGGCGCTGCGACGAGAGCGGATCGGTATCGTCTTCCAGCAGCCCCAGCTGCTTCCCTCGCTCACCGCGCGCGAGCAGTTGCGCGTGATGGCGGAGCTCGGCGGGCGAGGGCGCGGTGAACGTCGCACCGCTGTGCGGTCCCGGGTGGACGAGCTCCTGGATGCCGTCGGCCTCGGCGGGTTCGGCGATCGCCGCCCCGCGCAGCTGTCGGGCGGTCAGCGACAGCGTGTGGCGATCGCCCGCGCTCTCGTGCACGAGCCGCGCGTGATGCTGGTGGACGAGCCCACGAGACCGTA
>NZ_LDSL01000294.1 GCF_001476815.1 Pseudacidovorax intermedius
CCGTTGCAGTGGGAAGCGCCTGCCGAGGAGAGCGATGCCCATTATGATCTGCTGCTTAACAACGGCCGCATGCTGGAGCATTTTCAGGCCACCAACCAGACGGGGGCGGGGGGACGAATCACCTCGCTGTCGCCTCACTGGTACGTTGAAATCAGCCCCGCACTGGCACAGGAGCGTCACTTGCAGGAAGGCGACTGGGTCAGGCTGACGTCACGGCGCGGTGCGCTTGAGGTGCCGGTGATCATTACTGAACGCGTGGCAGGTAATATCCTTTTTATCCCGATACACCATGGTAAGCCGGGCGTAAACGGACTCACGGGGGATCATCACGATCCTGACGTGCAGACGCCAGCCTATAAAGAAATTGCCATTCGCCTGGAGAAGCTGGCGCGTCCTCCTCACGCTTCACCGCTGCCGTCGCACAATTTTCGCCATGGGCACCGCACGCCGCGCGATCATCTGCCCGTTGAGGATAAATGGCGTCAGCCAGGTTATACGCTGCCGCCTGAACACACCGCCCATCCGGAGAAGTTTTAATGGCTGAACCGCTAAAGTATGACGTGCAGCCCACGCGCACCGAGCCCACGAGAC
>NZ_LDSL01000295.1 GCF_001476815.1 Pseudacidovorax intermedius
CTCACCGGGCTGGGCCTGGGCGTCGTCGAGGGCCTGACCAAGGTGTTCTATCCGGAGGCGTCCTCCACGGTGGTGTTCGTCATCATGGTGGTGGTGTTGCTGCTGCGGCCCGCTGGGCTGTTCGGCAAGGAAAAATGAGCGAGGCTGCGCGAGCGATGATGTCCAGATCCACCTTGGGCTACGGCCTGCTCTTCGTGGCATTGCTTGCAGCGCCCTGGCTGGGCGCCTACCCGGTCTTCGTGATGAAGCTGATGTGCTTCGCACTCTTTGCCGCGGCCTTCAACCTGCTGCTGGGCTACACCGGGCTCCTGTCCTTCGGCCACGCGGCTTTCCTCGGCGGCGCCGCCTATGTGGCGGGCCATGCCATCAAGGTCTGGGGCGTGACGCCGGAACTCGGTCTGCTGCTGGGCACGGCCGTGGGCGCTGGCCTGGGCTGGGTTTTCGGGCTGCTGGCCATCCGTCGCCAAGGCATCTACT
>NZ_LDSL01000003.1 GCF_001476815.1 Pseudacidovorax intermedius
CCGGCTGCTCAGGACCGGCTGCTCAGGACCGGCTGTTCAGGACCCGATGCCTTCCAGCGCCTCGGACAGTTCCAGCCAGCGCTCTTCCATCGCCTCGATCTCGTCGCCCAGTTGCTTGAGGCGCTTGCCGGCTTCCGCGATCTCGGCGGGCGGCAGCGGGCTGGCAAGGCGTGCTTCCAGGGCGCTCTTCTCGGCATTGGCCTGGGCCATGCGCTGGTCGAGGCTGGCGAGCTCCTTGCGCAGCGGCCGGCTCTGCTCGGCCAGGCGCTGGCGTTCGCGGGCGTCGTTCTGGCGCTGGGTGCGGCCGTCCACGGCAGCACTAACCGCAGCATGTGCCGGTGCGGTTGCCGGCGCGGATGCAGCGGCCTTTGCGGCAGGCGCGACGTCAGCAGCCTTCGTCGGCGCCGCAGCCGCGGCCGATGCCGATGCCGATGCCGATGCCAATGCCGCCGCCACCTCCGCGGCATTCGCCTGCTTGGCCTCCTCGCGCAGCCGCTTGGATTCGTCCAGCAGGTAGCGCTGGTAGTCGTCCAGGTCGCCGTCGAAATCGCGCACCTCGCCGCGGCCCACCAGCCAGAATTCGTCGCACACCGTGCGCAGCAGCGCCCGGTCGTGGCTGACCAGCATCAGCGTGCCTTCGAATTCGTTCAGGGCCATGGCCAGGGCCTCGCGCGTCGCCAGGTCCAGGTGGTTGGTCGGCTCGTCCAGCAGCAGCAGGTTGGGGCGCTGCCAGACCATCATGGCCAGCACCAGCCGCGCCTTCTCGCCGCCGCTCATGGTGCCCACCGGCTGCTTGACCATGTCGCCGCTGAAGTTGAAGCTGCCCAGGAAGCCGCGCAGGTCCTGCTCGGTGCGGGCGGCCGGCGCGGCGGAGCCCAGCTCGCGCGCCAGCCGCACCATGTGCTCCAGCGGGTTGCTGGTCTCGTGCAGCACGTCCAGCTCCTGCTGGGCGAAGTAGCCGATGGCCAGGCCCTTGCCCTCGGTCACGGTGCCGGAGACCAACTGCAGGTCGTGCGCCACCGTCTTCACGAAGGTGGACTTGCCCTGGCCGTTGGCGCCCAGGATGCCGATGCGCTGGCCCGCCAGCACGCCGCGGCTCACGCCCGACAGGATGGTGGTGGCGCTGCCGTCCTCATGCAGGTAGCCGAAGCTCGCGTCCGTGATGCTGAGCATCGGGTTGGGTAGGTTGGCCGGCTCCTTGAAGCTGAAGGTGAATTCGGCCTCGGCCAGCAGCGGCGCCACGCGCTCCATGCGCGCCAGGGCCTTGACGCGGCTCTGCGCCTGCTTGGCCTTGCTGGCCTTGGCCTTGAAGCGGTCGATGAACTTCTGCAGGTGGGCGATCTTTTCCTGCTGGCGCTCGTGGGCGATCTGCTGCTGCTCCATGCGCAGCGCGCGCATGTCCTCGAACTTGCTGTAGTTGCCGCCATAGCGCGTCAGCTTGGCCTGTTCGATGTGCACGGTGACGTCGGTCACGGCGTCCAGGAACTCGCGGTCGTGGCTGATGACGAGCATGGTGCCGTCGTACTTCTGCAGCCAGGCTTCGAGCCAGACCAGGGCGTCCAGGTCCAGGTGGTTGGTGGGCTCGTCGAGCAGCAGCAGGTCGCTGGGGCACATCAGCGCACGGGCCAGTTGAAGGCGCATGCGCCAGCCGCCCGAGAAGCTGTTGACCGGGCGCTCCAGCTCGTGCAGCTTGAAGCCCAGGCCCATGATCAGCGCCTGCGCCCGCGGCACGGCGTCGTGCTCGCCGGCATCGGCGATGTCGCTGTAGGCCTGGCCCAGGGCCATGCCGGCGTCGGCATCGTCCGGGTCGGCGGCATGCAGGGCCTCGGCCTGGGCCAGGGCCGCGCGGGCCTCGGCCAGCCGGGTGTCGCCGGCCACCACGAAGTCGGTGGCCGAGTCTTCCGTCTCGGGCATGTGCTGGGCCACCTGGGCCATGCGCCACTGCTTCGGGATGCTGAAGTCGCCGCCGTCTTCGTGCAGCGTACCGTTGAGCAGGGCGAACAGGGTGGACTTGCCGGCGCCGTTGCGGCCGACCAGGCCGACCTTCTCGCCGGGATTGAGGGTGACGCTCGCGCTGTCGAGCAGCACCTTGGTGCCGCGGCGCAGGACGACGTTGTTCAGGATGATCATGGATGGGCGACGAGGGCGTCGCGGGTCAGCAGCAGCACCTGGTCGTCGCCGGCGCTGGTCGAGAGCCAGACGGCCTCGAGGTGGGGAAAGGCGGCCTCGAAGAAAGGCCGCTCGTTGCCGATCTCCAGCACCAGCACGGCGTGTTCGCTCATGCGGGCGGGGGCGTCGGCGAGCAGGCGGCGCACGAAGTCCATGCCGTCGGCGCCGCCGGCCAGGGCCAGTTCGGGCTCGGCGCGGTATTCCTGCGGCAGCGCGGCCATGCTGGCGGCGTTGACGTAGGGCGGGTTGCACAGGATCAGGTCGTACACGCCGTCGACACCCGCCAGCCCGTCGGACGGCAGGAGGCGCACGCGGGCATCGAGCTGATGGCGCGCGACGTTGATGGCCGCGACCTCCAGGGCCTCGGTGGAGATGTCGGCGGCATCGACCTGCACCTCGGGCCAGGCCATGGCGGCCAGCACCGCCAGGCTGCCGTTGCCGGTGCACAGGTCCAGCACGCGGCGGGTGTGCTCGCCCAGCCAGTTGTCGATGCTGGCGTCGGCCAGCAGTTCGGCGATGAAGCTGCGCGGCACGATGGCGCGCTCGTCCACGTAGAAGTCCACGCCCTGCAGCCAGGCTTCCTTGGTCAGGTAGGCGGCGGGCTTGCGGGTGGCGATGCGCTCGTCCACCAGGGTGCGCACCTGCGCGGCGGCGCCCGGCGACACGGCACGTTCGGCGTTCTCGTCCAGCTGATCCAGCGGCAGCCGCAGGCGCCACAGCACCAGCCAGGCCGCTTCGTCGAAGGCGTTGGTGGTGCCGTGGCCGAAAGCGATGCCAGCCTCGGTCAGGCGCTGCTCGGCCTCCTGCACCAGGGCCATCACGGTGGTCTTGGCGTCGTCAGCCACGGGCGCCGGCCTCCAGCCGCTCGATGGTGCGGCGGTACATGTTCTTGAGGGTCTCGATGGCGTCGACCTCGATGTGCTCGTCGATCTTGTGGATGCTGGCGTTGACCGGGCCCAACTCCACCACCTGTGCGCAGACCTTGGCGATGAAGCGTGCATCGCTGGTGCCGCCGCTGGTGGACAGCTCGGTTTCGATGCCGGCCTCGTCGCGGATGGCCGCCTGCACGGCCTCGACCAGCGCGCCGGGGGTGGTGAGGAAGGGCAGGCCGCCGATGGTCCACTTCAGGTCGTAGTCGACACCGTGGGCATCCAGCACCGACTGCACCCGCTGCTGCAGCGCCTCGGGCGTGACCTCGGTGGAGAAGCGGAAATTGAAGTCGACCACCGCATTGCCCGGAATGACGTTGCTCGCGCCCGTGCCCGCGTGGATGTTGCTGATCTGCCAGCTGGTCGGCTGAAAGTAGGGATTGGGCTTCGGGTCCCAGCCGCCGGCGGCGTTGATGGCCACCAGCTCGGCCAGCGCCGGCGCTAAGGCATGCACCGGGTTCTTCGCCAGGTGCGGATAGGCGATGTGGCCCTGCACGCCGTGCACCGTCAGCCTGCCGCTCATGGTGCCGCGGCGGCCGTTCTTGATCATGTCGCCGCAGCGGGCCACCGACGTGGGCTCGCCGACGATGCAGTAGTCCAGCCGCTCGCCACGTGCCGCGAGGTGGTTGCAGACGACCACCGTGCCGTCCACGCCGGGGCCTTCCTCGTCGCTGGTCAGCAGCAGGGCCAGGCGCAGGGCGGGGTCGGGATGCGCGGCCAGGAATTCCTCGATGGCAACCACGAAGGCCGCCAGCGAGCTCTTCATGTCGCAGGCGCCGCGGCCGTAGAGCTTGCCGTCGCGGTGCGTGGGCGTGAAGGGCGGGCTGGTCCACTGGTCCAGCGGCCCGGTCGGCACCACGTCGGTGTGGCCGGCGAAGACGAGCGTGGGCGCCGTCGGCGCGCCACGCACCGCCCACAGGTTGGTCACGCGAAAGTCCTCGGGCCCGCTCACGATGGTCTCGAGCGCAAAGCCCAGCCGGGCCAGTCGCTCGCCCAGGATCTGCTGGCACTGCGCGTCATCGGGCGTGACGGAAGGGCAGGCGATCAGTGCTTCGGCGAGTTGCAGGGTTCGGGTCATGGCAATGGCGGAAAGAGAAGGACGCCAGAAAGCTGGTGTCCCAGAAAGTAATCAATGGAACGTTCATTCATGCAAGCAAGCCCGCACAGCGATGAATTCGCCAAGGGACGTGACCCCCCGCCGGAATCGAAAGGCCGCGGAGCAGGCCATGCCAGTGCACCCGTGGAACTGGCTTTGCCAAGCCACCTGGTGCGCCCCCCCTCCAAGCCGAAGGCGCCAGAGAGGGGCTGAGGGCCGCGGCTCCAAGCCTGCCAATGCAGGCTTGGACGTGCCCGAAGAGCAGCCGCCTCTGGCGGCCGCCCCGAGCGTTGAAGCGGCATGGGGGTGCCCCTTCAGCGCGCAGGCACGTCCAGCGTGATGTCGGTGAAAGTGGGCATCTCCGCCTGCTGCATCAGCGAGCCGTCGTTGCCCCGGTTTGCGTCGCGAGGCCGGTTGTCGTTCTGCAGCCGCCACATCAGGTTGGCCGGCGAATCGGCATGGGCCAGGCCCTCGTCGCGCGTCACCCGTCCTGCCAGCACGTGGTCGGCGATGGCCTCCTCGAAGGTCTGCGAGCCCTCGGCCATCGAATGTTCCATGGCGTCCTTGATGGCGTCGAAGTCCCCGCGCTCGATCAGGTCGCGCACCAGCGCGGTGTTCAGCATCACCTCGACCGCCGGCACGCGGCTGCCCTGCGGCGTGCGCAGCAGGCGCTGCGCGATCACGGCGCGCAGGCCGCTGGCCATGTCGTTGAGCAGCGTCGCCCGGGTTTCCAGCGGGTAGAAGCTCTGGATCCGGTTCAGCGCGCGGTAGGCATTGTTGGCATGCAGCGTGGCCAGCACCAGGTGGCCGGACTGGGCATAGGACAGCGCGGCGGTCATGGTCTCGCGGTCGCGGATCTCGCCGATCAGGATCACGTCGGGCGCCTGGCGCAGCGCGTTCTTCAGCGCGGCTTCGAGCGTGGCCGTGTCGCTGCCCACCTCGCGCTGGTTGACCACCGACTTCTTGTTCTGGAAGGCGAACTCGATCGGCTCCTCGATGGTGAGGATGTGGCCCGGCGTGCTCTCGTTGCGCAGGTCGATCATCGAGGCCAGCGTGGTCGACTTGCCCGAGCCGGTGGCGCCCACCATCAGGATCAGGCCGCGGCGCTCCATGATCAGCGACTTGAGGATGGGCGGCAGGCCCAGCGTGTCGAAGGCCGGCACGGTGACGGGAATGAAGCGCACCACCACCGCGCAGCTGCCGCGCTGGCGCATGGCGCTCACACGGAAGCTGCCCACGTCGCGCAGCGGCACGGCGGTGTTGAGCTCGCCGGTGCGCTCGAAGTCGGCCATGCGCTTCTCGTCGATGATCTCGCGCAGCAGCTCCAGCGGTGCCGACACCGGCAGGATCTGGTTGTTGATCGGCATGCACTGGCCGTTGATGCGGATCAGCGCCGCCGCCTTGGGCGACAGGTAGACGTCGGACGCCTGGCGTTCGGCCATCAGGCGAAGAATGCGCTCCATCGTGCCCATGTCGGCTCCCTGTGGTGTATGCGGCGGGGGTGGTGAAGGGGATGCAAGAAGAAGGCCGCCCGAAGGCGGCCGGTCGGCGCTCAGTCGCGCAGCAGGTCGTTGAGGCTGGTCTTGGAGCGGGTCTGCGCGTCCACCGTCTTGACGATGACGGCGGCGTAGGTGCTGTAGTCCTGGCCAGACTTGGTCTTCTTGGGCAGGCTGCCGCTGATGACCACGCTGCCCGAGGGCACGCGGCCGTAGCTGATCTCGCCCGTGTCGCGGTTGAAGATCGGCGTGCTCTGGCCGATGTACACGCCCATGCCCAGCACCGAGTTCTCTTCGACGATCACGCCTTCGACCACCTCGGAGCGGGCGCCGATGAAGCAGTTGTCCTCGATGATGGTCGGGTTGGCCTGCAGCGGCTCCAGCACGCCGCCCAGGCCGACGCCGCCGGACAGGTGCACGTTCTTGCCGACCTGGGCGCAGCTGCCCACGGTGGCCCAGGTGTCGACCATGGTGCCTTCGTCCACGTAGGCGCCGATGTTGACGTAGCTGGGCATCAGGATCGCGCCCTTGGCGATGTAGCTGCCGCGGCGGGCCACGGCCGGCGGCACGATGCGCACGCCGGCCTGCTTCAGCTCGTCGGCCGACAGGTGCGAGAACTTGGTCTGCACCTTGTCGTAGAAGCCCAGGCTGCCGGCCTGGATCTGCTCGTTGTCCTTGAGGCGGAAGGACAGCAGCACGGCCTTCTTGACCCACTGGTGCACCGTCCACTGGCCCACGCCCTCGCGCGTGGCCACGCGCAGGCTGCCGTTGTTGAGCTGGACGATCACGTGCTCGACCGCGTCTGCCACTTCCTTGGGCGCCTGGCTGGGGGAGAGGGCGGCGCGGTCGTCCCACGCGGTGTCGATGATCTGTTGCAGTTGCTGGGTCATGGGATCGGGTGATCGAAGAAAGAGGGGGTGCGGCTCAGGCCGAAGGCGCGCGGGTGGCGAACTCGGCGATGCGGCGCGCGGCTTCGGCGCATTCGGCGGTGTCGGCCACCAGGGCCATCCGCACGCGCCCGCGGCCGGGGTTGCTGCCCTGCGCCTCGCGCGCGAGGTAGCTGCCGGGCAGAACCGTGACATTGTATTGAGCGTACAGCGCCCGGGCGAAGGCGGCGTCGTCGCCCTTCCAGGCGGCGGGCACGCCGGCCCAGAGGTAGAAGCTGGCATCGGGCAGGCGCACGTCCAGCACCGGCGCCAGGATCGGCGTGACGGTGGCGAACTTGCGGCGGTACTGCTCGCGGTTGTCCACCACATGGGTTTCGTCCCCCCAGGCGGCGATGCTGGCGGCGGCCACGCTGCCGCTCATGGCGCTGCCGTGGTAGGTGCGGTAGAGCAGGAAGCGCTTGACGATCCCGGCGTCGCCAGCCACGAAGCCGCTGCGCAGGCCCGGGACGTTGCTGCGCTTGGAGAGCGAGGTGAGGGCGATCAGCCGGCGGAAGTCGCGCCCCAGTTTGGCCGCCGCTTCCAGCCCGCCCAGCGGCGGCTCGTCGCGGAAGTAGATCTCGCTGTAGCACTCGTCCGAGGCGATGACGAAGCCGTGCGCGTCGGACAGCGCGAAGAGCTTGCGCCATTCCTCCAGCGGCATCACGGCGCCGGTCGGGTTGCCGGGCGAGCAGACGTACACCAGCTGGGTGCGCTGCCAGACCTCGGCGGGCACGCTGTCCCAGTCCACGGCGAAGTTGCGCGCCGGATCGCTCGGCGCGTACCAGACGTCGGCCCCGGCCAGCAGGGCCGCGCCCTCGTAGATCTGATAGAAGGGATTGGGCGAGACGACGATGGGCCGCGGCGTGCGGCTGCCGTCCACCACGGTCTGGGCGAGTGCGAACAGCGCCTCGCGCGAGCCGTTGACCGGCAGCACTTGCGTGGCCGGGTCCAGCGCCAGGCCGTAGCGCTTTTGCAGCCAGTCGGTGAAGGCGGTGCGCAGCTTCAGGTCGCCGGCGGTGGCCGGATAGCCAGCGAGGGAATCGAGGCCGTCGATGAGGGCCTGTTTGATGAAGGGCGGAGTGGGATGCTTGGGTTCGCCGATGCCCAGGCTGATGGGCGAGTAGGCGGCGTTGGGCGTGACGCCGGCAAAGAGCTGCCGCAGCCGTTCGAAGGGATAGGGCTGCAGCCTGTCGAGCAGGGGATTCATGGGCGCGGATTATCGGCGCAGCCCGTCACACGGCGCACCGGCCGCACCGGCCCCCACCGACGTGTCAGGCCAGACAGGCGCCGTCGGCCAGCAACTGGCGCTGCAGCGCCTGCACGTCGATGGCGCGCAGGTCGGCGCCACCGTCCGCGCGCACGGCCATCGCCGCCGCCGTCCCGGCGGCCTGGCCCATCGCCATGCAGATCGTCATCACCCGCACGGCCGCCAGCGCCTCGTGCGTGGCCGAGATGCCGCGGCCGGCCACCAGGGCGTTGTCGAGCCCGCGCGGGATCAGGCTGCGCAGCGGGATGCGGTAGGCATGCGCCTCGCCCAGCGAGCGGTAGGTCAGCCCGCCACCCGCCGCGGGGTGGATGTCGATGGGATAGGCGCCGGCCGCAATCGCATCGGCGAAGGGTTCGGGCCGCAGCAGTTCCTCGGCGGTGAGCACGTGGTCGCCCGCCACGCGCCGCGTCTCGCGGATGCCGACCTGGGTGCCGAAGTTCAGCAGCCGGCCCCGCTCGCAGCCCGGCAGTTCGCGCTGCAGGAAGGCCGCGGCGCGCCAGGCCTGGCGGCGGCCTTCGATCTCGGCCCGGCCGAGGGCCATGGGGTCGGTGGCGTCGATGCCCAGCCGGCTGATGTTGAACCAGCCGTCATCGGAGAAGGTGTCGCGCGCCAGGTGCAGGGCGGCGCGGGCCAGCTCGCCCTGTTCGAAGCCGCGGCGGGCGATGGCCTCCTTCTCTTCGTTGCTCACGGCGTCGAGCCGCGCGAAGTCGATGGGGCCGAAGCGGAACATCATGGTCGCGGGCTGCAGTGCCTCGTCCTCGCCCAGTTCGAGGAAGGTGGCACCGGCATGCTTCATGGCGTCCATGTCGCCCGAGGTGTCGATCAGCACCTGCGGCCGCACGGTGCGCGGGCCGCCCTTGGTCAGCACGCGTGCCGAGGCGATGCGCCGTCCCTCGCGCTGCACGTCGAGCAGCGTGGCATGCAGCAGCGGCTGCACGCCGGCCTCGCGCACCAGGTCGTCCAGCACCAGCTTGAGCAGCTCGGGCGCGTATTCGACCCGGTCCATCCGGTGGCCGGTGGACATGACGAAGCTGTGGTGCTCGCCCGCGCCGCCGTAGTCGCGCAGGCGGTCCACCACCTCCTGCGCCAGACCGGCCACCACGCGGCGGCCGGCGGCGGTCTGCCAGCTGTTGAACTGCGCGACGGCGCCGGCCGTGGCATTGCCGCCCAGGAAGCCGTAGCGCTCCATCAGCACGGTGCGGGCACCCTGGCGCGCGGCGGCCACGGCGGCGACCGTGCCGGCCACGCCGCCGCCGCAGACCAGCACATCGGCCTCGATGGCGGGCACGGCTTCGGCCAGATTCGGCGTCGTCGGCGTCATCGACTCAGCCCGCCTTGATGCCGCGCGACTTGACGATGTCGGCATAGCGGCGCGTCTCGGCCTGCAGGAAACGGGCGGTGGCCTGGCGGTCCATCACCACGGGCGCCACATTGAGCATGGCGAACTTGGACTTGACCGTCTCCGACGCCAGCACCTTGGCCAGCGCCGCCTCGAGCCGTGCCAGCGCGGCCGGCGCCATGCTGCCGTGCGGGGCCAGCAGGGCGGCCCAGCCGCGCACCTCCAGCGCCGGATAGCCCAGCGACGTGACCGTCGGCACACCCGGCAACTCCGCCACCGGCTGCGAGGAGGACACCGCCAGCGCCCGCAGCTTGCCCGCCTTGATGTGCGGCGCCACGCTCGGCAGGTTGAGGAAGCCGAAGCCCAGCAGGCCGCTGATCAGGTCGGGCATGAGCGCGCTTTCGCCCTTGTAGGCCACGGGCACGATCTCGGCGCCCACTTGGCCGGCGAAGATTTCCGAGGCGATGTGCGCGAGCGTGCCGGTGCCGCTGTTTCCGGCGCTCAGCTGCCCCGGCCTGGCCTTGGCCTGCGCCACCAGCTCCTGCATCGAGCGGATGGGCGAGCTGGCCGGCACCACCAGCACCAGCGGCTGGTCGGACACCATGCCCACCGCGTCGAAGTCGGCGATGGGGTCGTAGCCGATCTGCGGATTCAGCGCTGGGTTGATGATCATGCTGTTGCTGGCCATCAGCAGCGTGTGGCCGTCGCGCGCCTGGGCCGCGGCCATCACGCCGATGGCGCTGCCGGCGCCGGGCTTGTTCTCGACGATCACGGCCTGACCCAGCAACGGCGCCAGCAGGTCGCCCAGGACGCGGGCCGAACTGTCCGCACCGCCGCCCGGCGCGAAGGGCACGATGATCCGCACGGTCTTGGTGGGCCATTCGGCCTGGGCGTGGCTGGTGAAGGGCAGGACGCCCGCGCCCGAGGCGGCGAGCCAGCCGAGCGCAGCCCGGCGGGTGAATCGAAGGGTCATGGAATGCGTGTCTCCGTCTTTTGCTACGGGCGGGATCATGGCGGCTTGTTCGCTTGCCGTGAAATACCAAGACGCGCGATCTGCATAACATGCCGTTATGCACGCCCAGCCCCATTGCCGACCATGAACCTGCGCCAGATCGAAGTCTTCCGCGCCGTGATGCTGGCCGGCTCCATCACCGATGCCGCGCGGCTGCTGCACGTGTCGCAGCCCGGCATCAGCCGCATGCTGTCGCACATCGAACTGCAGCTGGGCCTGACGCTCTTCGAGCGTGGCCGCGGCCGGCTGCGGCCGACGCCCGAAGCCCAGGCGCTGTACGAGGAGGTCGAGTCGGTCTACCGCGGCGTGCGGGGCATCGAAACCCGCGCCCAGGCGCTGCGCGATGGCGCCGGCCTGCGCCTTCGCGTGCTGTGCAGCCCCAGCGCCGGGCTGGAACGGGTGCCGCGGGCCCTGCATGCGCTGTCGCAGCGCTTTCCGTCGGCGCAGCTCTACATGGAGACGCTGCGCGCCCGCGAGATGGTGGGCCAGCTCGTGCACCATGAGGCCGACATCGCCATCTGCACAGTGCCCGTCACGCATCCGCTGCTGAGCGCGCAGACGCTGGGGCACTGGAAGATGGGCTGCGTCTTTCCGGCCGACCACGCCTTTGCGCAACGGCGCACCGTGCGCCTGGCCGACCTGCTGCGCGAGCCCCTGATCGCCTTCAGTGAGGACACGCCGCAAGGGCAGCTGATGCGCAAGGCAGCGGAGAAGGCGGGGCGGGTGCCGACGTCGCGCATCGAAGTGCGTTCGGGCCAGGCGGCCTGCGCGCTGGTGGCCAGCGGGGCCGGCGTGGCGCTGGTGGACGACCTCACGGCGCGGGCGTGGCAGAACGGGCGGCTGGCCTGGCGGCCGATCGCGGCCGCGCCGACGCAGCCGGTGCTGGCGGTCCGGCACAGGGCGATGCCGCCCTCCAGCCTGGCCGATGCGCTGCTGGGCCTGATGACCGAAGCACTGAGGGATTAGGGCAGGGCGCGCGCCGTTCAGGGCCCCTGGACCTTCTTCGGCGCCAGCGCGTCCCGTGCCTTCTTCTCCTTCTCCTTCTTCGCCTGGTCGTGGTGCCATTTGATGGAGAGAAACATGCACGTACCGAACACGATCACCTTGAAGGCGATGAAGACGACGGGAACCCAATCCATGGTTTTCTGCGGCCAGCGGGTGGCGCGAGTTGTTGTCTGCGGGAGCGTCCGCGGACCGATTGGAGGCGTTTTGCGGCACCGGGGAAACTGGACAAATTGCCCTCGGACCCGTCGTCCACGGGATTCCGGCCTGGCGGCCGGCCGCGCCGCCCACCGCCGCGACAATGCACCGATGACCCAAGGCAAGCGCATATCCACAGACATCGGCGAAGACGCCCGGGCCGCCATCCAGGCACTGGGCGCGGCCGCCAAGGCCGCACGGCTGGCGGCCGGGGAGGGGCAGGCCGCAGCGGCGGCGCGGCTGGGTGTGCATGTGCAGACCATCGGGCGCATCGAAGCCGGCGAGCCCGGCGTCTCGGTCGGCCACATGGTGGGCCTGCTGGCCCTGTACGGCCTGCGCGTCGGCGCGCAGCAGACGGAGGCCGCCGGGCGATGACGGCGCCCGCGCAACGACAAGGCACGGCGCTCCTGCGCCAGCTGCCCAACGGCGTGCGCCTGCTCGTGGTGCCCATGCCGCATGTGCAGAGCGCCAGCGTCGGCGTGTTCCTGCGCGTCGGCTCCCGCGACGAGACGCCGGCCACCAACGGCATCAGCCACGTGCTGGAGCACATGGCGTTCAAAGGCACCGCCAGCCGTTCGGTGCAAGCCATCAACCTGGACGCCGAGCGCCTGGGCGCCGACGTCAATGCCTTCACCGGCAAGGACTTCACCGGCTACTTCATGACCGGCCTGGGCCAGCATGCCGACCCGCTGCTGCGCATGACGGCCGACATCGTGCTCAACAGCACCTTTCCCGCCCAGGAACTCCAGCGCGAGCTGGAGGTGATCCGCCAGGAGGCGCTGGAGTACGACGAGGACCCGCAGGACAGCGCTGACGTGCTGCTGGACCGCGCCATCTGGGGCGACGCGCCCATGGGCATGCCCGTGATCGGCACGCTGGCCAACATCGAGGGCTTCGTCCGCGACGACCTGCTGCGCCACGTGCAGGCGCACCACGTGGGGCCGAAGACGGTGGTGGCGGCGGCCGGCAACGTCGATGCGGCAGCCTGGATGGCGCTGGCCGCCGAGCTGTTCGCCGGCATGCCGTCCGGGGCCGAGCCTTCGGCCGCCCAGCCGCCCGCGGCCACGCCCTATGCGGGGCAGGCGCTGGCGCGGCGCTTCGCGCAGGTGTCGCAGGTGTTCCTGAACATCGCCTGGCCCGCATAGGGC